>CALZLD010000004.1 GCA_945788225.1 uncultured Clostridia bacterium | reverse complement strand
CATTTGATATAACGACAATCCGAGCAAGTATGGGTATGTATCTTATCTGCAAGGCAATACATAAGCAGACGGATATAAGAGTTCTTTTAACGGGCGAAATATCGGACGAAATCTTCGGCTATAAATACACCGACTTTGCTCCGTCAGCCGCAGAATTTCAGAAAGAGGCGGAAAAGCGTGTTCACGAACTGCATATGTACGATGTTCTTCGCGCAGACCGTTGTATCTCTGCAAACTCTTTGGAGGCGAGAGTGCCTTTTGGCGACCTTGACTTTGTAAAGTATGTTATGGCTCTTGACCCCAAAAGAAAGATAAACACCTACAACAAGGGCAAGTATCTTCTCCGTCACGCTTTTGAGGGAACGCACTGTCTTCCCGACAGTATTCTGATGAGAGAAAAAGCCGCCTTTTCGGACGCTGTCGGTCATTCGATGGTAGATTATCTTAAAGAATATGCCGAAACAAAATATACCGACGAACAGTTTGAAGAGGGTTGCAAAAAATACACTCACGCAAGACCTTTCACAAAAGAGTCGCTCCTTTACCGTGATATTTTTGAGAAATATTATCCGGGACAGTCAGAAATGGTTGTGGACTTCTGGATGCCCAACAAGTCGTGGGAGGGTTGCAATGTCAACGACCCGTCCGCGAGAGTCCTTTCAAACTACGGCGACAGCGGAAAGTAAAAGGCTTCTTTGTTAAAAACAATAAAAGCATGCCCTTGGGCGTGCTTTTATTGTTTTTGCCGTTGTTGAACCCCTCTGAAATCCCTCTTTCAGAATACTTAACTGCACAGCATTTCAAGCTCTTCAAAAGAAAATTCGGGGAAGAGCGCGCGGTCAACAGCAAAGCCTATGAGCTTTGACGACCACTCAACAAGCTTGTCAATGTCACGAGGAGTTACCATCATATTCGGGGTATCGTCCTTGACTTCGCGCCCCGTGAGCTTTTCGGCAACGGTGTGCATATCGATAACTGTCGGAATTCCGACAGCGATAACGGGAACTCCCAGCGTTTTTTCAGAAAGCTCCTTTCTGCTGTTCTGCACTCCCGAACCGGGCGAGATGCCCGATGTTGAAAGCTGAACGGTGCGGCACAGCCTTTCCGAGTCTCTGCAAGCGAGAGCGTCGACGACGATGACAAAATCGGGGTTTGTTCTTTCGCAGACGGATTTTACAATCTCCGCCGCCTCTATTCCCGTCTGCCCCAGAACGCCCATCGCAAGAACAGAAACCTCTCTTATCCCCGAAAATTCCTCAAGCTCCGGCAATTCATCGGCGATGTGCCTTGTGGCAAGAATTTTTTCGGCGGACATAGGACCGATAGCGTCGGGAGTGATATTTTTATTGCCAAGACACGCCACAAGCGCGCTCCCTTTCGGCATAAGCGCCGATAATTCGTCTGCTATGCACTCTGCCGTATCTTCAAAGCTTTCGGGCGAAATTCCGTTGAAATTTACGGTAATGTACCTGCCCTTCGGCTTGCCGATGCTTTCTCCCGCCTTGTCCGAATGTATCTCCACAGAGGTTATTTTACAGCCATTTTTCTCTTTTTCGGACTTTGTTATGCCGTCAAGCTTTTCGGCATTTTTCGGGATATTTTCTTGTGCAAGGTCTGTTCTTATCATAAAAACGCTCCTTTTTTGTGCAAAACGCAAAATTTGGCACAATATTTTCATCTTAAATTTTATATGCACTTGTATTGCTATTTTGTCCGATAAATGATAAAATATGAATTGACTTCTCAGTAGGACGGGAATACTATCCCCATTTCCGCCCGATACAATAGAATTTTTTAAAGAGGTGAAAAAGATGCCGAACATTAAATCAGCAAAGAAGAGAGTTAAGGTTACAAAGGTTAAGGCTGACAACAACAAGGCTGCAAAGTCAAACCTTAAAACAGTTCTTAAAAACGCTAACGATAAGGAAACAATCCTTTTCGCTATCAAGAAGGTTGACCAGGCTTGCGCTAAGGGACTTATGCACAAGAACTGCGCAGCAAGAAAGAAATCTCAGCTTGCTACAAAGCTCAACACTCTTTAATATTTTTTAAGAGAAACACCCCACGATTTAACCCAGTCGTGGGGATTTTTATTTCTCTTGCATTTTTCTTTCAATGCTGATATAATATAGGTTGATAATCTTAAAAAAGGGGGAGCTTGACTTTGAGCGAGAATGTTCTTGTGATGGTGCGCTTCGGCGTTTCTGCACTGCTTATCATTCTTTCGGTGTTCGTTATTGCCGTTTTAACGCCAAAGCTTGCGTCGCTTGTTGATAAAATAGCGAAAAAGAACAGTCCCGAAAGGGTGCAGGATAGTGAACATCCCGATGTTAAGGGGATATACGACGGCGACTCTGCTCCCGATAATGCAGAAGAAATAAATGAAGAAAACGGAGATGCTGAAAATGGCTGAAAATAAAAAACTCGTAAGCGAAATCACCCCTATGGATGAAGATTTTGCACAATGGTACACCGACATAGTTAAAAAAGCGGAGCTTATCGAATACACAAGCGTAAAGGGCTGTATGGTTATCCGTCCCTACGCTTATGCTATATGGGAAAATATCCAGAGAATACTTGACGGAATGTTCAAGGCGACAGGACACGAAAATGTATGTATGCCTATGTTTATCCCCGAAAGCTTACTTCAGAAAGAAAAGGACCATGTTGAAGGCTTTGCGCCCGAGGTTGCATGGGTAACAATGGGCGGAAGCGAAAAGCTTGAGGACCGACTCTGCGTAAGACCTACATCAGAAACCCTTTTCTGCGAACACTATGCTAACATCGTTCATTCCTACCGCGACCTGCCCAAGCTTTATAACCAGTGGGTTTCTGTTGTAAGATGGGAAAAGACCACAAGACCTTTCCTGCGTTCAAGAGAATTTTTGTGGCAGGAAGGACACACCATTCACGCAACAGCTGAGGAGGCAATAGAAGAAACAGAGCGTATGCTCAATGTTTATGCTCAGTTCTGTGAAGAGGCTCTTGCTATGCCCGTTGTCAAGGGAAGAAAAACCGACAGCGACAAATTTGCGGGCGCAGAAGCAACATACGCTATCGAGGCTCTTATGCACGACGGCAAGGCTTTGCAGGCAGGCACTTCCCACTACTTCGGCGACGGCTTTGCAAAAGCGTTTGACATTCTCTATACAAACAAAGAAAACAAGCAGGTTTATCCTCATCAGACATCCTGGGGAGTTACTACCCGTCTTATCGGCGCAATCATTATGACTCACGGCGACGACAGCGGACTTGTTCTTCCTCCTGCCGTTGCGCCCATTCAGGTTGTTATCGTTCCTGCGGCTCAGCATAAGCCGGGCGTTCTTGAAAAGTGCAACGAAGTCAAGGACATTCTTTCAAAGCAGTTCAGAGTAAAGCTTGACGACAGCGACAATTCGGCAGGCTGGAAGTTCTCTGAGTACGAAATGAAGGGCGTTCCCGTAAGAGTTGAACTCGGACCCCGCGACATTGAGGCAGGTCAGTGCGTTGTCGTTACAAGACACAACCGCGAAAAGACCTTTGTCAAGCTTGACGAAATCGAAACGGTTATCGCCGAAAAGCTCAAAGAAGTTCACGACGGACTTTACAATAAGGCTCTTGAAAACAGAGAGAAGAGAACCTATGCCTGCAAGTCTATAGACGAAATAAATGCCGCTCTTGCCGAAAACGGCGACGGCTTTATCAAGGCTATGTGGTGCGGCGACGAGGCTTGTGAAGATAAAGTCAAGGAGCTCACGGGAGTAGGCTCGCGCTGTATCCCCTTTGACCAGGAGCATATTTCCGATACCTGCGTTTGCTGCGGCAAGCCTGCAAAGCAGATGGTTTACTGGGGCAAGGCATACTAATGGACGAGAAAATTTTAAAAAAGATAAATATCGCTTATACCGAACTGCTCACCCATACCTACAAGGGTAATGCGGCGTCGGCTCTTGCGGATTTCTGCGACCTGCTCAAAACCGACAGCGACAAGATGTCTATTCAGCTTTTTGCCGACAGCGTTAAGAAGTATAAGGACGCTCTTCCCGACACGGGCAAGCTGAAAATAGCCGAGAGAATATCGGGCAGAAACGGAGATATGACAACGGGTATCACTTTTCTTGCTCTTTCAAAGGGCGACAGGAAAACTGCCGAAACCCTCAATAAGTACGCTCTTGAAATGACAGCCTCCGCTCTTGCCGAAAATCCGTCCCACAAAGAAAGGTGCGATAATATAGTCGCTCTCTGCAACGAATTTTCGTCAAAAGAAAAGCAACTTATCAGAATGAAACAGGCAGGCGACATTATGGCGGCTTTTGACGAAATCAGGGGCAAAAAGTGAGCTTTTGTGCAATTTTCATAAAAATTTTCAAAAAACTTTTATAAACTTCTATGAACACCGATTGAAAAAGGGCGCAAAACCCCTTGAAATCGGTGTTTTTTTATGATAAAATATTTCTTGCATGACTGCAACAGATATGCGTTGAAGCGAGAGGTTGCCGACGGTATGTCGGGTAATTTTCGTGGAGTATGTCCGATTTTAAACCGGGCGGCTGTAATATTGACACTGTTTGTGCGTTTCTTTCCATCTTGCGGGGTATCGGCTTATGTTACTCGTCGGTACTTTTGGTAAGACAGCGCGCGTGTGCGTATTTAGGCGGACTCGGAACTGTTCCTTAAAAGAACGGTCTTCGGGTTTTATTTGTATAAAGAGCTTGATACACACGGTTGCGTGTCTAATTTCAGTGTCGTCCCCCAGAAAAATTTTATAGGAGGCGATTTAAGTGGCAGTCAACGAAAAAATCAGAATCAAGATCAAAGGCTATGAGCATGGCACTGTTGACGCAGCTGCAGCAAAGATTGTTGATGCGGCAAAGCGTTCGGGAGCAAAGGTAAGCGGTCCTATTCCTCTTCCTACAGACAAAGAGGTAATAACCATTCTTCGTGCGGTTCATAAGTACAAGGACAGCCGTGAGCAGTTCGAACTTAAAACACACAAGAGACTTATCGATGTTATCAGACCCACAGCAAAGACAACAGAAGCCCTTCAGGGCCTTGAGCTTCCTGCAGGCGTGGATATCGTAATGGAGATTAAGTAACCCGATCTCTCAGATGTTCGACAGCAGGTCAAGTTGAGAGAAAATCTCAACCAATAACCAAAGGAGGATAAATATGCAAAAAGGAATTATCGGCAAGAAAATCGGTATGACACAGATTTTCGACGAAGCGGGCAAATTCATTCCCGTAACAGTAGTTGAAGCCGGCCCCTGCGTAGTTGTTCAGAAGAAAACCGTTGAAAACGACGGTTATGCAGCTGTTCAGTTAGGCTTTGGCGACCTCAGCGAAAAGCACACAAACAAGCCTATGAAAGGTCACTTTGCAAAGGCAGATGTTGCCGCAAAGAGAACTCTCAAGGAATTCAGACTTGACGATGTTGATTCACTCAATGTTGGCGACATTTTAAAGGCTGACACCTTTGCCGCAGGCGACATCATCGATGTTTGCGGAACATCAAAAGGTAAGGGCTTTACAGGTCCCATCAAGAGAAACAATCAGCACAGACTTAAAGAAACTCACGGTTCGGGCCCTGTTCACAGACAGGCAGGTTCAATGGGCGCTTGCTCATCACCCTCAAGAATTTACAAGGGCAAGATCCTTGCAGGTCACATGGGTGCCGAAAGAGTTACAATTCAGAACCTTGAAGTTGTCAAGGTTGACGCAGAAAACAATCTCATCGCAATTAAGGGCGCTGTTCCCGGACCTAAGGGCTCGGTTGTGGTTATCACCGATTGCGTAAAGAAAAAGAAAGCTTAACGGAAGGAGGAAGCAATAATGCCTAACACAAAGGTACTTGATATGACAGGTAAAGAAGTTTCCACCATTGAGCTGTCGGATGCAATTTTCGGAATTGAACCCAACACATCGGCTATGCACGCTATGGTAGTAAACTATCTTGCAAATCAGAGACAGGGAACACAGTCGACACTTACAAGAACAGAAGTAAGCGGTGGCGGAAGAAAGCCCTGGAGACAGAAGGGTACAGGTCACGCTCGTCAGGGTTCTATCAGAGCTCCCCAGTGGACACACGGCGGTATCGCTCTCGGACCTAAGCCCCGTGATTACAGCTACTCACTCAATAAGAAGCTCAGAAGACTTGCTATGAAGTCGGCTCTTTCAACAAAGGTTATCGACAACAACCTCATCGTTGTTGACAAGATTGCTTTTGAAGATTACAAGACAAAGGATATGGTGAAGATGCTCTCCGCTCTCGGAGTAGAAGGAAAGGCTCTCATCGTTATGCCCGAAGTTGACAGCAAGGTTATCAAGAGCGCTTCAAACATTCCCGGAGTAAAAACAGCTCTTGTAAATACACTCAATGTTTACGACATTCTCAACTACGACAAGTTCATCGTTGCTTCGGATGCCGTTGCAAAGATTGAGGAGGTGTACGCATAATGAAAGCCGCACAGGATATCATCATTAAGCCTATCGTTACAGAAAGAAGTATGGACCTTCTTCAGGAAAGAAAGTACACCTTCAAGGTAGCGAAGAACGCTAACAAAATCGAAATAAAGAACGCTCTCGTTGAACTTTTCGGAGTAGAAGTTGCCGATGTTCGCACAATCAATGTTAAGGGACACGAAAAGCGCATGGGCAGAAATGTCGGATTCAGACCCGACTGGAAAAAGGCTGTCGTTACACTTACAGAAAACTCAAAGACAATCGAGTTCTTTGACGGTATGATGTAATAGGTACTATATATAATAGTATAAGACAGCGGACCATTTCCTTTAACGGAATGGCAAGTATGGGGCAGGACCCCGCAAAACCAAATAAGGAGTGAAATTCAAATGGCAATTAAATCATATAAGCCTACGACACCGTCAAGACGTAATATGACAGTTACCGATTACTCTTGCTTGTCAAAGGTTGCTCCTGAAAAAAGCCTTCTTGAACCTGTAAAGAAAAATGCCGGCAGAAACAGCTACGGCAGAATTACAGTAAGACACAGAGGCGGCGGAGCAAGACATAAATACCGCATAATCGACTTCAAGAGAAACAAGGCAGGAAACGCAAAGGTTCTTACTCTTGAATACGATCCCAACAGAAGCGCATTCATCGCTCTTCTTCAGTATGAAGACGGCGAAAAGAGATACATCATCGCTCCCAACGGACTTAATGTCGGCGATGTAGTATCATCTGGAGCAGACGCCGACATCAAGCCCGGCAACGCTCTTCCCCTTTCGGCAATCCCCGTTGGTACAATTATCCACAACATCGAGCTTTATCCCGGAAAGGGCGCACAGCTTGTCCGCTCAGCAGGAAATATGGCTCAGCTTATGGGTAAGGAAGACACTTATGTACTCGTAAGACTTCCCTCCGGCGAAATGAGAAAAATCCCGATAAACTGCATGGCAACTATCGGTCAGGTTTCAAATATCGACCACGAGAATGTTCACCTCGGAAAAGCAGGTAAAACTCGTAACCTCGGTATCAGACCTACAGTCCGCGGTTCTGTAATGAACCCCTGCGACCACCCCCACGGTGGTGGTGAAGGTAAATCACCTGTCGGCCGTCCCGGACCTGTTACACCTTGGGGCAAGCCCGCTCTCGGATACAAGACCCGCAAGACACACAATCGCTCCGATAAGTTTATCGTAAAACGCAGAAACGGTAAGTAATGGAAGGAGGCAGATGAATAATGAGTAGAAGTGTTAAGAAGGGCCCTTATGTTGAAGAAGCCCTCTACAAAAGAGTAGTTCAGATGAACGAAGCAGGCGAAAAGAAAGCTCTCAAGACATGGAGCAGAGCCTCAACGATTTTCCCTGAATTCGTCGGTCATACATTCGCTGTTTATGATGGAAGAAAGCATGTTCCCGTATATGTTACCGAAGATATGGTAGGACACAAGCTCGGTGAGTTTGCTCCCACAAGAACATACAAGGGCCACGCAGGTTCCAAAACATCAAATAACGGTAAATAGCGGAAGGAGGAGTTCATAAATGGAAGCAAGAGCATATTTAAGAAATGTTCGCATTGCACCGAGAAAGGTTCAGATAGTTCTCGACCTTATCAGAAACAAGCCCGTTGAGGTTGCTCTCGCAACACTTGATGCAACACCTAAGGCTGCTTGCGAATGTCTTACAAAGCTTCTCAAGTCCGCTATCGCAAACGCAGAAAACAATCACGGCATGGATAGAGATAACCTTTATGTTGCTGAATGTTTCGTTTGCCCCGGACCTACAATGAAGCGTATCATGCCCAGAGCACAGGGTAGAGCATTTCGTATATTAAAGAGAACCTCGCACATCACAATGGTTCTCAAAGAGAAAGAATAGTCGGGAGGTTAACTATGGGACAGAAAGTAAATCCGCACGGTCTTCGTGTAGGCGTAATTAAAGACTGGGATTCCCGCTGGTTTGCAAACAAAGCTACTTTCGGCGATACTTTGGTTGAGGACTACAATGTTCGTAACTATATTAAGAAGAGCCTGTATGCAGCAGGGGTTCCTAAGATTGAAATCGAAAGATTTGCAGATAAGGTAAGAATCAACATCTTCTGCGCAAAGCCCGGCCTTGTAATAGGCAGAGGCGGTGCAGAGGTTGACAAGCTCAAGGCAGATGTTGAAAAGATGATGAACAAGAGCGTTTCGCTCAACATCGTTGAAGTAAAGCAGCCCGACCTTGACGCACAGCTCGTTGCAGAGAGCGTTGCACAGCAGCTTGAAAACCGTGTTTCATTCAGAAGAGCGATGAAGCAGGCAATCGGCAGAGCAATGAAGCTCCGTGCAAGAGGAATTAAAATCAGATGCTCAGGCCGTCTCGGCGGTGCTGAAATCGCTCGTGCAGAAAGCTACCACGAGGGTACAATTCCCCTTCAGACAATCAGAGCAGATATCGACTACGGCACAGCAGAAGCTGCTACAACATACGGCCGTATCGGTGTAAAGGTATGGATATACAAGGGCGAAGTTCTTAAGGGAGACAAGAGAAACACAGAAAACGCTCCCGCTGAAAAGCCCGAAAGACCGGCAAGACCGAGAAGAAAACGCACAGAAGGAGGTAACGCAAATGCTTCTTCCAAAGAGAGTTAAGTACAGAAGAGTTCAGAGAGGAAGAATGACCGGTAAGGCAACAAGAGGCAACTATGTTTCAAACGGCGAATACGGTCTTCAGGCACTCGAACCCGCTTGGATCAAATCCAACCAGATAGAAGCAGCCCGTGTCGCTATGACAAGATATATCAAGCGTGGCGGTAATGTTTATATCAAGATATTCCCCGACAAGCCCGTAACTCAGAAGCCCGCAGGCGTTCGTATGGGTTCCGGAAAGGGTGCTCCCGAATACTGGGTAGCAGTAGTTAAGCCCGGCAGAGTAATGTTCGAGATTAGCGGCGTAAGCGAAGAAACAGCAAGAGAAGCTATGCGTCTTGCTATGCATAAGCTGCCTATCAAGTGCAAGTTCATCACCAGAGAAGAAGGAGGCGAACAGTAATGAAAATATCAGAAATCCGCGATATGACATCGGCTGAGCTTACAACAAAGCTTGACGACCTTAAAAAAGAGCTGTTCGCACTCAGATTTCAGCTTGCTGCAAACCAGCTTGACAACCCCACAAGAATAAAGGCTGTCAAGAAGGACATTGCAAGAGTAAAAACAATCATTCGTGAAAACGAAATGAAGAACGCTTAACGGAAGGAGGAGAGTTTCAAATGGCTGAAGAAAGAAACCTCAGAAAGACAAGAACAGGCAAGGTAGTATCCAACAAGATGGATAAGACAATCGTTGTCGCTATTGTCGATAATGTAAAGCATCCCCTTTACAAGAAGATTATTAAGAGAACAATGAAACTCAAGGCACATGACGCAAACAACGAGTGCAACATCGGCGATATCGTTGAAGTTATGGAAACACGTCCTCTTTCAAAGGATAAGAGATGGCGTCTTGTTCAGATAATCGAAAAGGCTAAGTAATAAGAAATTAAACAATCGGGAAGAGGGAGCATTTAACTGAATAAAAAATTTCCCTCTTGCCTATGATTTTTGAAAGGAGGAACGCACTGTGATACAGATGCAGACATACCTTAAGGTAGCTGACAACACAGGCGCAAAGGAACTCATGTGCATCAGAGTTCTCGGCGGAACAAGAAGAAAGTACGCAAATATCGGTGACGTAGTTGTAGCTTCCGTTAAAAAAGCAACACCAGGCGGAGTTGTTAAAAAGGGTGACGTTGTAAAAGCAGTTATCGTTCGTTCAGCAAAGGGTCTTCGTCGTGAGGATGGAACATACATCCGTTTTGACGAAAACGCCGCTGTTATTATCAGAGAAGACAAAAACCCCAGAGGAACCCGTATTTTTGGACCTGTAGCAAGAGAGCTCAGAGATAAGGACTACATGAAGATCCTTTCACTCGCTCCCGAAGTACTTTAATCAGGAGGTGTCGTTGAGATGAATACATTACATGTTAAAAAGGGCGACACTGTAGTACTTCTTACAGGAAAGTTCGCAGACAAATATACAGACGACAAGAAAACTTTGAAGACAGGTAAAGTTCTTGAAGTTTCACCCAAGGAAGGCAAAGTAATCGTTGAAGGCATCAACTTTGTTACAAAGCATGTTAAGCCCAGAAGAATGGGCGAGCAGGGAACAATCGTTAAGACAGAAGCTCCCGTTTACGCTTGCAAGGTTATGGCAGTTTGCCCCAAGTGCGGCAAGCCCACAAAGCCCTCATACAAAATTGCCGACGGCAAGAAGACAAGATGCTGCAAGAAGTGCGGCGCAGAGTATTAATATAGGAGGAGATACAAATGGCAAGATTAAAAGAATACTATGTCAGCACAGTAGCTCCCGCTATGATGAAGAAATTCGGTTATAAGAGCGTTATGCAGATTCCCAAGCTTGATAAGGTTGTTATCAATGTCGGCGCAGGCGAAGCAAGGGAAAACGCAAAGGTAATCGACGCTATAATGTCTGACATCGCAGCAATCACAGGTCAGAAGCCTGTTATCTGCCGCGCTAAGAAATCAGTCGCTAACTTTAAGCTCCGTGAGGGTATGCCCATCGGTGTTAAGGTTACACTCAGAAGCGACAGAATGTATGAGTTTGTTGACAGACTCTTCAATGTAGCATTCCCCCGTGTTCGTGACTTCCGCGGAATAAACGGAAACTCATTCGACGGCAGAGGAAACTACTCGACAGGTATCAAGGAACAGCTCATATTCCCCGAAATCGAATACGATAAGATTGATAAGGTTCGCGGTATGGACATCAACTTTATCACAACCGCAAAAACAGACGAAGAGGCAAAGGAACTTCTGAAGCTCCTCGGCGCTCCGTTCGCAAACTAAGGGAGGAAACGATTTATGGCTAAAACTTCTATGAAGGTAAAGCAGCAGGCTAAGCCTAAGTTCTCTACCCGTGCATACAACAGATGCAAAATCTGCGGAAGACCTCATGCATATCTCAGAAAATTCGGCATCTGCCGTATCTGCTTCAGAGAACTTGCTCATGACGGTCAGATCCCCGGAGTAAAGAAGGCAAGCTGGTAAGAATTTACCGTAAAAGAATACAACAAGCTAAACGCAAATAGTTTAGAAGGAGGTTAGCAACATGCAGATTACAGATACAATCGCAGATATACTTACAAGAATCCGTAACGCTAATTCTGCAAAGCATGCAACAGTTGATGTTCCCGCTTCTAATATAAAGAAAGCCATCACTCAGATTCTTCTCGACGAAGGATATATCAAGGGCTTTCAGGTTATCGAAGACGGAAAGCAGGGTATAATCAGAATTACCCTCAAGTACGGCGAAAACAAATCTCAGGTTATCACAGGCCTCAGAAGAGTTTCAAAGCCGGGACTCAGAATATATTCAAGCTGTGAGGATATGCCCAAGGTTATGAAGGGACTTGGAATCGCCATTGTTTCAACTTCAAAGGGAATAATGACAGACAAGAAAGCCCGCGAACTTAATGTCGGCGGAGAAATCCTTGCATTCATCTGGTAAGAAGGAGGACGCTAATTATGTCAAGAATAGGAAATGCAGCAATCAGCGTTCCTTCGGGTGTGGATGTTAAGATTGACGGTTCAACAGTTACCGTTAAGGGCCCCAAGGGTACGCTCACAAGAGAATTCAACAAGAAAATGACAATCGCTCTTGAAGACGGCAAGCTTACAGTTAAGCGCGCTGATGAAGAGAAGGAAACAAAATCTCTCCACGGTCTTACAAGAACTCTCATCAATAATATGGTAACAGGTGTTACAACAGGCTACTCAAAGACACTTGAAGTAGAAGGAGTAGGTTACCGTGTTGCAAAGCAGGGTAAGAACCTTGTTATGAACCTCGGTTTCTCACACCAGGTTATCATGCCCGAAATCGACGGCATTACAATTGATGTTCCCAACGCAAACCTTATCGTTGTAAACGGCATCGATAAAGAAAAGGTTGGACAGTTTGCGGCTGAAATTCGCGAAAAGCGTCCTCCCGAGCCTTACAAGGGCAAGGGTATCCGCTATCAGGGCGAAAGAATTATCCGCAAAGAAGGTAAAGCCGGCAAGGGCAAGAAGTAAGAAAGGGAGTGAATTCAAATGGTTAAAAAGCCTGACACTAAAAAAGCAAGAATTCAGAGACACAAGAGAGTTCGCGCAAAAATCTCAGGAACTCCCGAATGTCCTCGTCTTAATGTATTTCGCTCCACAAAGCATATCTATGCACAGATTATAGACGATGTTAACGGAGTAACACTCGCCTCGGCTTCAAGCCTTGTTAAAGGTTTTGACGGCGACGGCGGAAACTGCGAAGGCGCTCGCAAGGTAGGTCAGCTCATCGCAAAGGCTGCCGCAGAAAAGGGAATCACCGATGTTGTATTCGACAGAGGCGGTTATCTTTATCACGGAAGAGTTAAGGAACTGGCTGAAGGCGCTCGCGAGAGCGGACTCAATTTCTAATAAGGAGGTAATGACTTTTGGCTAATATAGATGCATCAAAGCTTGAGCTTACTGAAAGAGTAGTCTGCATTAACAGAGTATCAAAGACAGTTAAGGGCGGACGCATATTCAAGTTTGCAGCTTTAGTTGTCGTTGGAGACGGAAACGGAACAGTCGGCTTCGGTCTCGGCAAATCGGGAGAAGTTCCCGACGCTATCCGCAAGGGAATTGACGACGCAAAGAAAAACCTTGTAAAGATTTCTCTCAAGGGTACAACAATTCCTCACGAGGTTATCGGTGAATTCGGAGCAGGCAGAGTTCTTATGAAGCCCGCTGCACCCGGTACCGGAGTTATCGCAGGCGGTCCTGTCCGTGCAGTAGTTGAAGTTGCAGGTATCAAGGACATCAGAACAAAATCTCTTCGTTCAAACAACGCTTGCAATGTTGTAAGAGCAACAATTCAGGGTCTTGCATCATGCACTTCCGCTAAGGAAGTTGCCGCAAAGCGCGGAAAGACCGTTAAAGAAATTTTAGGATAAGGGGGCTAAAGCAATATGAAAATAAAGCTCGTAAAAAGCCTTAACGGCAGACTTGAAAAGCAGATTGCAACAGCTCACGCTTTGGGTCTTAAAAAAGTAGGTCAGGTTGTTGAACAGCCCGATAACCCTCAGACCAAGGGTAAAATCGCAAAGATTTCACATCTTGTTGAAGTAGTAGAATAAGCTGGGAGGTGCAACGCAATGAAATTATACGAACTCTCCCCTGCACAGGGAGCAAGCAAGGACTCCTTCCGTAAAGGCCGCGGACACGGTTCGGGCAACGGAAAAACAGCAGGTAAAGGTCATAAAGGACAGAAGGCGCGTTCGGGATGCTCGCTCAGAGCAGGCTTTGAAGGCGGTCAGATGCCTATGGCAAGAAGAATCCCCAAGAGAGGATTCAACAACATTTTCGCCAAGACTTACTCAACAGTAAATGTTTCTTCACTTGAAAAGTTCAAGGAAGGCACAGTAGTTGATACAGAGCTTCTTATTGCAGCAGGTATCATCAAGAAAGAAAACGACGGAGTAAAAATTCTTGGAAACGGAAATCTTACAAAGAACCTTACCGTAAAGGCTGCAAAATTCACAGAATCCGCAAAGGAAAAGATTGAAAAAGCAGGCGGGAAGGTTGAGGTGATATAGCGTGTTTGAAACCTTCAGAAACGCTTGGAAGAACGAAGACCTCAGAAAAAAACTTCTTTTCACCCTCTTTGTAATCGTGATATACAGAATAGGCGCGGTATTTATCCCCGTTCCATTTCTTGACGCCGGTGTGCTTCAGTCGATACTTGAAAGCAACGATGGTTCTATCCTCAGCTATATGGATATTCTTTCGGGCGGCGCTCTGGCGAATGCGACAGTATTTGCTCTGTCTATCACACCTATCATCAATGCACAAATCATCATTCAGCTTCTGACATACGCCCTTCCTCCTCTTGAAAAACTTCAGAAGGAAGGCGAATCCGGAAGAAAGCTTATCCAGAAGATAACCGACATTACGGGAGTAGCAATAGCCACTCTTCAGGGCTTCGGTTATTATGTCATAATGCGTAACGCAGGCGCGGTTGAATATACCAACGGCGGAATGGGCGTTTTTGCGGCTTTCGTTATCGTATCCTGCTTTGTTGCGGGCGCGTCGATTGTCGTATGGCTCGGAAACCAGATTAACGAGTACGGTATCGGCAACGGTATCTCAATGATACTTTTTGCAGGTATCATCGCAAGAGGACCTTCGGGGCTCTTAAAGCTTATAACTCTTGTTAAGACCGATATGAAGTATATCTTCCTTTCGCTTGCAATCGTTCTTGTATTCGTTCTCATGATAGGCTTTATCGTATTTATGAACGAATCCGAAAGAAGAATTCCTATCCAGTATGCTAAAAGAGTTGTCGGCAGAAAGCAGTACGGCGGACAGAGCACTCATATTCCGATAAAGGTTGCAGCAACGGGCGTTATGCCTATCATCTTTGCAATGGCGTTTATGAGTATCCCCCAGACATTACAGCTTATCTTCGACCCTGCAAAGATAGACCAGGCAAATATGACAGGACTCCAGAGCTTCTACCTCGGATTCCTCAAATTCTTCAACTCAAACAGCATAGGATATGCGGTAATTTACTTCCTGCTCATCATAGGATTTAACTACTTCTATGTTTCTATGACATTCAACCCCGTTGAAATAGCAAACAGCTTAAGACAGAACAACGGCGGTATCCCCGGAATTCGCCCCGGAAAGCCCACATCTGATTATATCAGCAGAGTGCTTTCACACATCACTCTTGTGGGAGCGATATTCTTAGGACTTATAGCAATATTCCCTATCATCACACAGAATGTTCTTGCGGCAATGAAAGTTCCCAATGTTAACATCGCAATGGGCGGAACATCAATCCTCATCATCGTAAGCGTTGCCCTTGAAACAGTCCGCACACTTGAATCTCAGCTGATGATGCGTCATCATAAGGGATTTCTTGAATAACGCTGGAGGTTGAAATTATGAATTTAATTCTTCTCGGAGCTCCCGGCGCAGGGAAAGGTACACAGGCAGAAGTAATTTGCGACAATCTTAAAATCCCCGCAATCTCAACGGGCAATATGCTCCGCGAGGCTGTCAAGAACGGCACAAAAAGCGGTCTTGAAGCAAAGTCCTTTATGGACAGCGGCGCACTCGTTCCCGACGAGGTTGTAATCGGTATTCTTAAAGACAGAATTGCCGAGGACGACTGCAAGGGCGGTTTTATACTTGACGGTTTTCCAAGAACCGTTCCCCAGGCAGAAGTACTTGACAAAATGGGAGTAAAGATAGACAAGGTTCTCGAAATCGCCGTTGAGGATGAAACAATTACTCAGCGCCTTTCGGGAAGAAGAGTCTGCGAAGACTGCGGCAATTCTTATCACATCGAATTCAAACCCACAAAGGTTGAAGGCGTTTGCGACAAGTGCGGCGGCAAGACCGTTCAGAGAAAGGACGACGCTCCCGAAACTGTTCTTTCAAGGCTTAAAACCTATCACGAGCAGACAGCTCCCTTAAAGGACTTCTATGCCGCAAAGGGACTTCTCACAACGGTTCACGGAAAGGACACCGTAGAGGAAACATCCGCTCTTGTATTAGAGGCTTTGAAATAAAATGATTAACATCAAATCCGCTTCGGATATTGCAAAAATGAAAATCGCAGGCAGAATTACAGGCGAGGCTTTAAAGCTTGCGGGAGAAAATCTCCGCGCAGGAATGACCACAAAAGAGCTTGACGCCATAATTCACGACTATATAATAAGTCAGGGAGCGACGCCGAGCTTTCTCGGCTACGGCGGATTTCCCGCAAGCGCCTGCATTTCAGTAAACGAGGAAGTTATCCACGGAATACCCGGCAAGAGAAAAATCCGCGAGGGCGACATCGTAAGCATAGATGTCGGAGCGTATATCGGCGGTTTTCACGGCGACAGCGCAAGGACCTTTGCGGTCGGCAAAATATCCCCCGAAAACGAAGAGCTTATGAGGATAACCGAGGAAAGCCTTTATAAAGGGATAGAAAAAGCCGTTGCAGGTAACCGTATCGGAGATATTTCCGCGGCAATAGAAGAGCATGTAAGAAAATTCGGCTTTGGAGTAGTCAAGGAATATATCGGTCACGGAGTGGGCAAAAAGCTCCACGAAGAGCCCGAAGTTCCAAACTACGGCAAGGCAGGTCACGGACCTCGGCTTGTTCCGGGAATGGTAATCGCCATAGAGCCTATGATAAATTTAAAAGGCGACGGCGTAAGAGTTCTCGGCAACGACTGGACGGTTGTCACAAAGAGCGGTTCATATTCGGCGCACTTTGAACACACAGTCGCAATAACAAGCGATAAGCCAATCCTGCTCACAAAGGTCGATTGAGTAATATTATGTTTGCCAGAGGAAAAATCGTCAGGGCAACAGCAGGAGGAGAAAAAGGCGGACTTTTCGCCGTGCTTTACTGCGATAACGGCTTTGCCTACATCGCAGACGGAAAAAGGAGAAAATCAGAAAATCCCAAAAAGAAAAGTTTTAAGCACTTAGAACCTCTTGATATTTCTCTTGACGATAACGAATTAACAGACAAAAAGCTCAGAAAGGCTCTCAATAAAATAAAAGCGAGCCTGCCGTAACCACTCAATTTGGGGAGGTAAATATGTCTAAGGAAGACGTAATTGAGATTGAAGGAACCGTTCTTGAAGCTTTGCCCAACGCAATGTTTCAGGTTGAGCTTTCAAACGGTCACAAGATACTTGCTCATGTTTCAGGCAAACTCCGTATGAACTATATCCGTATAGTTCCCGGCGATAAGGTAACAGTTGAAATGTCGCCTTACGATTTGTCAAAGGGCAGGATTACTTGGAGAGCGAAGTAAATCGTCAATTCGATAATGGGGCTTATGCTGAGCCACCGCGGCGGTCGGAAGACGAAAGAAACGCACTTCAATAAAACCACAAAAGACTTTTAAACGCGGAATGTTCCGCACAACTGATAAGGAGGTATTTTCAATGAAAGTAAGACCTTCGGTTAAGCCAATATGCGAAAAGTGCAAGGTTATAAAGCGCAAGGGTAAGGTAATGGTAATCTGCGAAAATCCGAAGCACAAGCAGCGTCAGGGCTAATTAAGACCTAAAATTTGGAGGTGTAGCTAAAAATGGCAAGAATTGCTGGTATAGACATGCCCAAGGATAAGAGAGTCGAAATCGGCCTCACATATATCTACGGCATCGGTCGCAAATCTGCTGAAAACATCATCGCAGCAACAGGTATAAATCCCGACACAAGAGTAAGAGACCTCACAGAAGACGATTTTGCCAAACTGCGTGAAGAAATCGAAAAGAACTATACTGTTGAAGGCGACCTTCGTCGTGAAGTTGCTCTCAACATCAAAAGACTTGTTGAAATCGGCTGTTACAGAGGCGTTCGTCACCGCAAGGGTCTCCCCGTAAGAGGACAGAGAACAAAGACAAACGCAAGAACCCGCAAGGGCCCTGTAAAGACAATCGCTAACAAGAAGAAGTAAGGAGGGAATGAACAATGGCACAGGTAACTAAGGGTAAGAAGGCTACTGTCAGACGCCGCCGTGAAAGAAAGAACATTGAAAACGGCGCTGTTCATATCCAGTCTACCTTCAACAACACAATCGTAACAATTACCGACACTCAGGGTAACGCAATCTCATGGGCATCAGCAGGCGGACTCGGATTCAGAGGCTCAAAGAAGTCTACTCCTTTTGCAGCTCAGACAGCAGCAGAAGTTGCAGCTAAGGCAGCAATGGAACACGGCCTTAAGAATGTTGAAGTTTATGTTAAAGGTCCCGGAGCAGGTCGTGAAGCCGCAATCAGAGCATTGCAGACAGTCGGACTTGAAGTTCGTCTTATCAAGGATGTAACCCCTATTCCCCACAACGGATGCCGTCCTCCCAAGAGAAGACGCGTCTAATATCAGGAGGTGTAATAATAAATGGCAAGATATACCGGTGCAGTTTGCAGACAGTGCCGCCGCGAGGGTAAGAAGCTTTTCCTCAAGGGCGATCGCTGCTACTCAGACAAGTGTGCTATAGATGAAAGAAATAAGGAAAAGAGAAAGGGCGCTCCCGGACAGCATGGTCAGTCACGCAAGAAGATGTCCGAATACGGAATGCAGCTTCGTGCAAAGCAGATGACAAAGAAGTACTACGGCGTTCTTGAAGGCCAGTTCCACCACTACTTTGAAATGGCTGAAAAGATGCAGGGTAAGGCCGGCGAAAACCTTCTCGTAATCCTTGAATCACGCCTTGACAATATCGTTTACAGACTCGGCTTTGCCGCTTCAAGAGCACAGGCTAGACAGCTTGTTGTTCACGGTCATTTCACAGTAAACGGCAGAAAGGTAAACATTCCTTCATACCTTGTCAAAGCAGGTGACACAGTTGCTATCTGCGATAAGAGCAAGGCAACAGACAGCATGAAGGCAATAGTTGAAGCGAACGACGCAAGACCTATTCCTATGTGGCTTGAATACAATAAGGACGCTCTTTCGGCAAAGGTTGCACGCCTTGCTAACAGAGAAGAAATCGACATCGAGGTTGAAGAACAGCTCATCGTCGAATTGTACTCCAAGTAATAGCGATATACTTTTTCACATCGGAAGGGCGCTTCGCAATATATTATTATATCGCTTTGTTGCGGCGCGTTCTTATACAAACTAAATATTGCGAATATAGGAGGGTTTTGAATGGTTGATTTAATTAAGAAGCCGGAAATAGAGATTGCTGAACTCAAGACCAACGGAACATACGGCAAGTTTGTCGTTTCTCCTCTTGAGCGCGGCTATGGCATTACTCTTGGCAACAGCTTAAGAAGAGTGCTGCTCTCCTCGCTTTATGGAGTAGCCGTTATTTCTGTCAAGATTGACGGAGTACACCATGAAATGTCAACTATCCCTAATGTTAAAGAGGATGTTACAGAAATTATCCTCAACATAAAGGGACTTACGGCAAAAATGTACGGTGACGGTCCTAAAACCGTTCTTATCGAGGCCGAAGGCGAATGTGAAGTTACCGCGGGCGACATCAAGACCGACTCTGAAGTCGATATTCTTGACCCGGGAATGCATATTGCCACACTCGGCAAGGACGCAAAGCTGTATATGGAAATCACAATCGACAAGGGAAGAGGATATGTTTCTGCCGAAAAGAACAAGCAGAGATTTGACTTCCCCATCGACACAATAGCTGTCGATTCCATCTACACGCCTGTTTTAAAGGTTAATTACAAGGTTGATAACACCCGTGTCGGCAATGTTACCGATTTTGATAAGCTCACATTGGAAGTATGGACTGACGGTACAATATCCGCAAAGGACGCCGTATCGTTGGCTGCCAAATTCCTCAACGAGCATCTCCTCTCGTTTATTGACCTCTCTGAAGAGGCTTCAAACACAGAGATAATGATTGAAAAGGATGACAAGGGCAAGGAAAAAATCCTTGAGATGACCATTGAGGAACTTGACTTATCCGTTCGTTCGTTTAACTGCTTGAAGAGAGCGGGAATTAACACCGTAGACGACTTGATAAGCAAGTCGGAAGAAGAGATGATGAAGGTTAGAAACCTTGGAAAGAAATCCTTTGACGAAGTTAAAGAAAAGCTTCAATCACTTGGCTTTAACCTCAGCTCAGAGGAAGAATAAGAACATTTTGTTCGTAATGTAAGGAGTGAAATACAGTGCCAGGTGCAAGAAAACTCGGAAGAACAAGCGACCACAGAAAAGCAATGCTCAGAGCAATGGTAACATACCTGCTTGAAAACGGTCAGATTGAAACAACAGTTACAAGAGCAAAGGAAGTTCGCTCTATGGCTGAAAAGATGATCACAATCGCAAAGACAAACGACCTGCACTCAAAGCGTCAGGCTTTGGCTTATATCACAAAGGAAGATGTAGTCAAGAAACTCTTTGACGAAATCGCACCCAAGTATGCAGAGCGTAACGGCGGTTACACAAGAATCGTCAAGATTGGTCCCCGTCGCGGCGACGCAGCCGAGATGGCTCTCATCCAGCTTGTCTAATTAAAAAATACAAAGAGCGCACGATTTATCCTCGGCGCTCTTGTTTTTTTGAAAAAATAATTGACAAGCGCTCCCAAAAGGAGTATAATATTCAAAGTGAAGGCAATGGCGTCTTTGATGATTTTCATTAAAGGCACCATTGTCTTTTTTTGTATGTAAAAAGTTACGGAGGGGTAATTGTGGATAAAATTCTTGTTCTCGATTTTGGCGGACAGTACAATCAGCTGATAGCAAGAAGAGTGCGTGAACAGCATATCTATGCCGAAATAAGAGCGTATAACAAAATTTCTGCCGATGAAATAAAAAAAGAAGGCTTTAAGGGAGTAATCTTTACGGGAGGACCGAACAGCGTCTATGACGAAAAATCTCCCCACTACGACAAAGCCGTTCTTGACCTTGGCATACCCGTTCTCGGAATATGCTACGGCGACCAGCTTATTGCCTTTATGGCTGGCGGAACGGTAAAGAGCGCCGACAATTCCAGCGAATACGGAAAGACAACGGTCTATGTGGACGAAAATCCGCTTTTTAAGGGAGTTCCCCACGAAAGCGTATGCTTTATGAGCCACACCGATTTTATATCCGACGCACCCGAAGGCTTTGAGATAATCGCTCACACTGACAAATGCCCCGTGGCCGCAATGTGCGATAAAAAGCGCAAGATTTACGGCGTTCAGTTTCACCCCGAGGTTACCCACACCGTTTTCGGAAAAGAAATGCTCCGAAATTTCCTTTTTGATATATGCAAATGCAATGCCGACTGGAAGATGGAAAGCTTCATTGAAAGCTCGGTTGAAAAATATAAAGAAGAGCTAAAGGATAAGAAGATACTTCTTGCGCTTTCGGGCGGAGTTGACTCTTCCGTTGCCGCCGTTCTTCTTCATAAGGCTGTCGGCAAGAACCTCACCTGCGTTTTTGTCGACCACGGACTGCTTCGTAAAGACGAGGGCGACTTTGTTGAAAAGACCTTTAAAGAAAAGTTCGGAATGAACCTTATAAGAGTTAATGCCGAGGAGCGTTTTCTCACAAAGCTAAGAGGCGTGACAGAACCTGAAAAGAAGAGAAAAATCATAGGCGAGGAATTTATCAGAGTATTTGAGGACGAGGCAAAAACTCTCGGCAGGATAGATATTCTTGCGCAGGGAACGATTTACCCCGATGTTGTTGAAAGCGGCAAGGGCGACTCGGCAGTTATAAAGAGCCATCACAATGTGGGCGGTCTCCCCGATATAATGTCCTTTGAAAGAATAATCGAGCCCTTGCGCGACCTCTTTAAAGACGAAGTCCGCGAAGTAGGAGAAAAGCTCGGTATCCCCCACGAACTCGTATGGCGCCAGCCCTTCCCGGGCCCCGGACTTGCCGTAAGAATAATAGGCGAGATAACAAAAGAAAAGGCAGACCTTCTGCGTGAAGCGGACGCTATTTTCAGAGAAGAAATCGCAAAGGCAGGCATTGAAAGCGAAGTAAGCCAGTATTTTGCCGTGCTTACAGATTTAAGAAGCGTAGGCGTTATGGGCGACGCAAGAACATACGGCTACACCGTAGCATTAAGAGCCGTAACCACAGACGACTTTATGACAGCGGAATGGTCAAGACTTCCCTACGAAGTGCTTGAAAAGTCAAGTAGCAGAATAACAAATGAGGTTGCAGGCGTTTCAAGAGTAGTTTACGATATAACCTCAAAGCCGCCCGCAACGGTTGAATGGGAGTAACAGAACAAATTTTTCGGGAGTGATAACTATGACAAAATATATTTTCGTTACAGGCGGAGTAGTTTCAGGGCTCGGCAAGGGCATAACGGCGGCTTCTCTCGGCAGACTTTTAAAAGCCAGAGGTCTTAAAGTGGCCGCGCAGAAGTTCGACCCCTATATCAATGTAGACCCCGGCACAATGAGCCCCTATCAGCACGGCGAGGTCTATGTCACCGAGGACGGCGCCGAAACCGACCTCGACCTTGGACACTATGAGCGTTTTATCGACGAGGACCTCAACAAATATTCAAACCTTACAACAGGAAAGGTCTATTGGAATGTCCTCAACAAAGAGCGCCGCGGCGAATATTTAGGCTCCACCGTTCAGGTTATCCCCCATATCACAAATGAAATAAAGGAATTTGTTTACAGCCTCGGCAAAAAGACAGGCGCCGATGTTGTAATTACAGAAATAGGCGGAACAATCGGCGATATTGAATCTCAGCCGTTTATTGAAGCGGTAAGGCAGATCTCTCTCGAAGTCGGAAGAGAAAACAGCCTTTTCATTCATGTCACCCTTGTTCCTTTTTTGAGAGGCTCCGACGAGCATAAATCAAAGCCGACGCAACATTCCGTTAAAGAGTTGCAGGGAATGGGAGTAAACCCCAACATCGTCGTGCTCCGTTGCGACGAGCCGCTTGAAGATTCTATCTTCAAGAAAATATCGCTTTTCTGTAATGTTAAACCCGACTGCGTAATTGAGAATATCACGCTCCCGAATCTCTATGAAGCGCCCCTTATGCTCGAAAAGGCAAACTTCTCATCCGTTGTCTGCCGTGAGCTTGGATTGGAAACCAAAGAGCCCGACCTTGCCGAGTGGACAGAAATGGTAGAGAGAATAAAATCAAGACCGAAAAAGGTAGATATCGGTCTTGTGGGAAAATATGTCGGACTTCACGACGCTTATCTTTCCGTCGCAGAAGCGCTCAACCACGCAGGCTATGCAAACAACGCCTATGTGACAGTCCACTGGATAGACTCGGAGGAGATAACAGAAAGCAATGTCAGAGAAAAGCTCTCAGGACTTGACGGCATACTCGTCCCCGGTGGATTTGGCAGCCGCGGAATTGAAGGTATGATTACAGCGGCAAAATACGCAAGAGAAAATAATATCCCCTACTTCGGAATATGCCTTGGAATGCAGATTGCCGTAATAGAATACGCAAGAAATGTTGCAGGAATAAAGGACGCAAACTCGGGCGAATTTGACGAACTCTGCAAAAATAAGGTAATAGACTTTATGCCCGGGCAGAGCGACGATATCGACAAGGGCGGAACATTAAGGCTCGGAGCGTACCCTTGCAGGATAAAAGAGGGAAGCGCTATGGAGCGTTGCTACGGCACACTTGATATAAGCGAAAGACATCGTCACCGCTATGAGCTCAACAACGATTACAGAGATATTTTGCAAAGCAATGGTCTTACGCTCAGCGGAATGTCCCCCGACGGCAGACTTGTTGAAACGGTTGAACTCACCGAAAGACCTTTCCACATCGGAGTTCAGTATCACCCCGAATTCAAGAGCAGACCGAATAAACCTCACCCACTTTTCAAAGGCTTTATCGGAGCGGCTGTCGCACATATGGAAGGTGACGCAGAATGAGTATTCACGAAGAATGTGGAGTTTTCGGAGTAATAACCCCCGAACAGACCGATGTTGCAGGTATTTCATATTTCGGACTTTACGCTTTACAGCACAGAGGACAGGAAAGCTGCGGAATAGTTGTCAACGACGACGGACTATTTTCGTCCCATAAAGATATAGGTCTTGTGAGCGAGGTTTTCTCGGACGATGTCTTATCAAAGCTACCCAAAGGAACAATGGCTGTTGCTCACGCAAGATACGGCACAACGGGAGGAACAAACCGCCGCAACTGTCAGCCTATCGAGGTAAATCACCAGAAGGGCAGAATGGCGATAGCCCATAACGGCAACCTTTCAAACGCTGTCGAACTGAGAAATGAGCTTGAACTTTCGGGCGCTATATTTCACACCACAAGCGACACCGAAACGATAGCATACATCATCACAAGAGAACGACTTAAAACCACTTCTATCGAGGACGCTGTCAGCAACGCAATGAACACCCTTGACGGAGCGTATTCACTCGTTGTAATGTCGCCGAGAAAGCTTATCTGCGCTCGTGACCCTTACGGCTTCCGACCATTGTGCTACGGCTCTTTAAAAGACGGCGGCTATGTAGTAGCGTCCGAAAGTTGCGCTATTAAGGCAGTCGGCGGAGAGTTCATAAGGGATATAGAGCCCGGGGAGATAATCGTTTTTTCAGAGGACGGACTCGTTTCACGCAAGGAACATTGCAACACAAAAGAAAAGAAACTCTGCATTTTTGAATACATCTATTTTGCAAGACCTGATTCAACCATTGACGGAATATCCGTTCACAAGGCGCGCTTTACGGCAGGAAAAATTCTTGCAAAGGCTCACCCCGTTGACGCCGATATCGTCATAGGAGTTCCCGATTCGGGACTTGACGCGGCGCTCGGTTTCAGCGAACAGTCGGGTATTCCATACCGCATAGGACTTATCAAGAATAAATATATAGGCAGAACATTCATAGAGCCTTCGGGCAGACTTGACAAGGTTAAAATAAAGCTTTCCGCGATTGAAGAAGTAGTAAAGGATAAGAGAATTGTCCTTATTGACGATTCAATAGTCAGAGGAACAACAAGCGGACGAATAGTAAAGCTTCTGCGTGAGGCGGGAGCAAAAGAAGTCCATATGAGAATATCCTCTCCGCCGTTTATGCACCCTTGCTACTACGGAACAGACATCGACTCTGAGGAAAACCTCATCGCCTGTCATCATTCCGTCGAGGAAACGGCAAAGATTATAGGGGCGGACACCTTGGGTTATCTGCCCGTTGAGGAGCTTTCTGCATTGTCGGAGGGCGGTGGCTTTTGCGGCGCCTGCTTTGACGGCGTTTATCCCACAAAAATTCCCCTTGATACAAGAAAAGACCGCTTTGAACAGCGACTTTCCGAAAAGAAGTGAGGTACCGTTATGACTAAGGAATTCAACAGAAAAATTGTTTTTGAAAACGGCGAGGAATACCTCGGCTACTCCTTCGGAGATACCGAGGATAAGGTCTGCGAAATAGTTTTCAATACCTCGATGGTAGGCTATCAGGAGATTATGTCCGACCCGTCATACACCTATCAGGCGGTAGTTATGACATATCCCCTTATCGGAAACTACGGTATGGCGGCGGACGATTATGAAACCAATATTCCCACAATAGGCGCGCTCATTGTCAGAGAATACAACGACGAGCCCTCAAATTTCAGAAGCGTTTCATCTTTGGATAAGGTTCTCAAATACTATAAAATCCCAGGGATTTACGGCGTTGACACAAGAAAGATAACGCGCTCCATAAGAGATAAGGGAAGCAGAAAAGTCCTCCTGACCGACATTTCAACAAGCAAGGAAGAAGCTTTAAAAATACTCAGCGAGAATAATGTCCCCACAGACGCAGTTGATAAAGTAAGCTGCAAAGAGTCGTGGGTATCCCGTACAATAAATGAAAAATACCGCATTGTCGCTATCGACTGCGGAATGAAAAAGAATATCGTCCGTTCACTCAATAACAGAGGGTGCAGGGTAATGGTAGTGCCGTGGAACACTCCTGCCGAAGTCATTGAAGATATGTCGCCCGACGGAATTTTCATCTCAAACGGCCCCGGGGACCCTACAGATGTCCCTGAAACCATTGAAACCGTCAGGGCTCTTATCGGAAAGTACCCCATATTCGGAATATGTTTAGGTCACCAGATAATTTCTCTTGCCTACGGTGCAAAGACCTATAAGCTCAAATTCGGTCATCGCGGAGGAAACCACCCCGTAAGAAATCTTGAAACAAATAAGATAGAGATAACATCGCAGAACCATTCCTATGCCGTTGACGAAGAAAGTCTTGCGGCGACGCCCTTGCAGGTAACGCACAAGAACATTCTCGATAACACCATAGAGGGAGTAAAGTGCGATAAGGACAAGGTGTTCAGCGTTCAGTACCACCCCGAAAGCGCACCCGGACCGCAGGACAGCGCATATCTCTTCGACCGTTTTATAAATATAATCAAGGAGGCGAAAGACAATGCCAAAGAGGACTGATATAAAAAAGGTACTCGTCATAGGCTCGGGACCAATAGTTATAGGTCAGGCGGCTGAGTTTGACTATGCGGGAACGCAGGCTTGTCTTGCGCTTAAAGAGGAGGGCTATGAGGTAGTTCTTTGCAACTCAAACCCTGCAACGATTATGACCGATACAAAAATCGCCGATAAGGTCTATATGGAGCCTTTGACACTTGAATATATCGCAAAGATAATAAGATACGAGCGCCCCGACGCTATTCTCCCCGGCATCGGCGGACAGACGGGACTTAACCTTGCGATGAGCCTTGAAAAGAAAGGCATTTTAAAAGAATGTCGCGTTGAGCTTCTCGGCACAAAGAGCGAAAGTATCGAGCGCGCCGAGGACAGAGAGCTTTTCAAAGAGCTTTGCGAAAGTCTTGGCGAACCTGTTCTCCCATCAGACATTGCAAACTCTATCGAGGAGGGTATAGCCGTTGCCGAAAAGATAGGCTACCCCGTTGTACTTCGTCCTGCCTTTACACTCGGCGGAACGGGCGGTGGCTTTGCCGATAACGAAAGCGAACTTATTCCCCTTATGAAGAACGCTCTTTCGCTCTCTCCCGTAAAGCAGGTTCTCATAGAAAAGAGCATAAAGGGCTATAAAGAGATTGAATACGAGGTAATGCGCGACAGCAACGACACCGCTATCACAATCTGTAATATGGAAAACTTAGACCCCGTCGGTATTCACACGGGCGACTCTATCGTTGTCTGCCCGTCGCAGACTTTAACAAACAAAGAGTACCATATGCTCCGTGACAGCGCTTTGAAGATTATCCGCGCACTTGAAATCGAGGGCGGTTGTAATGTTCAGTTTGCTCTTGACCCTCATTCCTTCGACTACTATCTTATTGAGGTAAACCCCCGTGTTTCCCGTTCGTCCGCACTTGCCTCAAAGGCGAGCGGTTACCCCATCGCAAGAGTATCGGCAAAAATCGGCGTGGGAATGACCTTGGACGAAATTCAGTTAGCCAACACACCTGCCTCGTTCGAGCCTGCACTGGACTATGTAGTTACAAAAATGCCCCGTTTCCCCTTTGATAAATTTGCGGACGCGGACAATTCCTTGTCAACCCAGATGAAAGCAACGGGCGAGGTTATGAGCGTCGGCAGAACTATCGAAGAAAGCTTACTCAAAGCTGTCCGTTCACTCGAAATAGGTCTTGACCATCTCTACAACAAAAAGTTTGACGATATTCCCACCGACGAGCTGATGAAATATATCAGAAAAGGCACAGACGACCGTATCTATGCAATAGCCGAGCTTTTGCGCCGAAAGACAGAAACGAGAGATATAAGGCGCGCAACGGGTATCGACAGATTTTTTATAAGAAAGATACGCAATATTGTCGAAAAGGAAACCGAGCTTAAAGAAAACAAGCTTAACCTTGCTGTACTCAAATCGGCAAAGCAGATGGGCTTTTCGGATAAAGAAATCGCAAAGCTCTGGGATATGACAGAAACCGAGATTTTTGAGCTCCGCCGACATGAAAACATAACCCCCGTCTATAAGATGATAGACACCTGCGCCTCGGAATTTGAAAGCTATATTCCCTATTTCTATTCGACCTACGAGGAAGAAAACGAGTCCATAGTATCCGAAAAGAAAAAGGTAGTGGTTTTAGGTTCGGGACCTATAAGAATAGGTCAGGGCGTTGAGTTTGACTACTCCACCGTTCACGCTGTCAAGACGATAAAAGAAGCAGGCTTTGAGGCTATTATAATAAACAATAACCCCGAAACCGTCTCGACCGACTACACCTGCTCCGATAAGCTCTACTTCGAGCCTTTGTGCGTTGAAGATGTTATGAATATAATAGAGCTTGAAAACCCCTACGGAGTAATAGCAACCCTCGGCGGACAGACAGCAATAAACCTTGCCGAGCCTTTGAGGGAACGCGGAGTAAAGATAATCGGAACAGACTGCGACGCTATCGAGCGCGCAGAAAACCGTGACGCTTTTGAAAAGCTTCTTTTAAGCCTTGATATTCCTCAGCCAAAGGGCAGAGCAGTAACAAGCATTGAAGAGGGAGTAAAGGCGGCGGAAGAAATAGGCTACCCCGTGCTTGTCCGCCCAAGCTTTGTTCTCGGCGGAAGAGCAATGCAGATTGTCGCAAAGGAAGAGGCTTTGAGAAACTATCTTAAAACCGCCGTTGAGATAGACAAGGATAAACCCGTTCTCGTCGATAAATATATAAGAGGAAAAGAAGTGGAGGTTGACGCTGTATGTGACGGCAAGAGGGTATTTGTCCCCGGCATTATGGAGCTTGTTGAAAGAACGGGTGTTCATTCGGGCGACTCCATAAGCGTTTATCCGCCCTACAGCATATCGGAAAAAGTTAAGTCAACCATTCTTGACTATACACAAAAATTAGGTCTTGGAATAGGCATAATAGGACTTTTCAACATTCAGTTCATTGTGGATAAAGAGGACAATGTCTATATCATTGAAGTCAACCCCCGTTCATCAAGAACAGTTCCGTTCCTTTCAAAAGCAACGGGTTACAGCCTTGCCGATATCGCAACGCTTGTTATCCTCGGCAAGAGCCTTGAAGAACAGGGCATCACCGAAGTCTACCCCAAGGAAAAGGGCAGATATTATGTCAAAGCGCCTGCGTTCTCGTTCTCAAAGTTGCAGGGAATGGACGCTTACCTTTCGCCTGAGATGAAGTCAACGGGCGAGGCGATAGGCTATGACAAAAAGCTTCACAGAGCAATGTTCAAGGCGATGACCGCCTCGGGCATAAAGGTTCAGAACTACGGAACAGTTGTTGTCACCCTTGCCGATGAGGATAAGGAAGAAGCTTTACCTCTTGTCCGCAGATTTTACGATATGGGCTTTAATATCGAAGCAACGATAGGCACAGCCACATTCTTAAAAGAACACGGCATAAGAACCCGTATCCGCAGAAAACTCTCGGAGGGAAGCGAGGAAATACTCGAATCCATAAGAGCAGGCTATGTAAGCTATGTTATCTGCACAAGAGCGATACTTTCGGGCGTTCATTATGAAGACGGAGTAGCAATCCGCAGATGCGCCTCACAGAACAACATAACAATGCTCACTTCACTTGATACAGTCAAGGTTCTTCTCGACATTCTTGAAGAGCTTACAATAGGAATATCCTGCATAGACGACGAATAGGGAGGGATAAATTATTATGCACTTTACAAAAATGCACGGTCTTGGCAACGATTATCTTTATGTCTACGGCGAAGTCCCCGAAAATATCGCGGAGCTTTCGATAAAATTGTCGGAGCGTCACTTCGGCGCAGGCTCGGACGGTATGATTTATATTTCAAAGTCCGACATTGCCGACTTTAAGATGAGAATTTTCAACGCCGACGGAAGCGAAGCAAAAATGTGCGGAAACGGTATCCGTTGCGTAGGAAAATATGTTTACGATAAAGGCTATACCGACAAGACAAAGCTTAAAATCGAAACCCTTTCGGGAATAAAACTTCTTGACTTGCAGATTTCAGCGGGCAAGGTCAAGTCCGTCACCGTAAATATGGGAAAGGCGGAAGCAAAAGAGGATATGACCATAACCGTTGACGGCGAAGCTGTTACCTGTACACCCGTTTCTGTGGGAAACCCCCACGCAGTTATATTTGTAAAAGACATAGAAAAAGCTCCGCTGACGACCTTGGGACCGAAAATCGAACATCACGAGGCTTTTCCCGACGGAGTGAATGTTGAGTTTGTCGAAGTCATTTCAGAAAACGAACTTCGTATGAGAGTATGGGAACGCGGAAGCGGAGTTACAATGGCTTGCGGAACGGGAGCGTGCGCCTCGGTTATGGCGGCTGTATCAAAGCGTTTCTGCGAATATAATTCTCAGGTAGCGGTAAGGCTTGACGGCGGAACGCTCAGAATAGAAATTTCAGACGATAAAACAGTCACAATGACAGGCCCTGCCGAAACAGTTTATGAAGGAGAGTGCGAAATATGTTGACGCCTAATATGAACTACGGGAACCTTAAAGATTCCTACCTTTTCTATAACATAGCACAGAAAACAAAAAAATATCTTGAAGATAACCCCGATAAAAGACTTTACCGAATGGGCATAGGCGATGTTTCGCTTCCCCTTTGCGACGCTGTTATAAAAGCTTTACACGAGGGCGTTGACGACCAGAGCAAAAAGGACACCTTCCACGGCTATATGCCTGAATGCGGAGCGCCATTTCTCCGTGAAACCATTGCAGAGTATTACAAAAAGCGCGGGGTAGAGTTATCCTCCGAAGAAGTTTTTGTTTCAAGCGGAGCAAGCGATGAACTGGGTGACATTCTCGACCTTTTTGACAAATCCTCGTCCGCACTCGTTATTGAGCCTGCTTATCCTGCTTATGTTGACGCTAACACAATAGCAGGCAGAAATATTATCCATCTTTCCTCGGGCAGAGAGAACGGCTTTCTCCCCTTGCCCGATGATAACTCTGTTGCGGACCTTATCTACATCTGCTCACCCAATAATCCCACGGGTGCTGTCTTTAACAAAGAACAGCTGAAAAAGTGGGTTGACTTTGCAAATAAACACAATTCCGTTATCCTCTTTGACGCGGCTTATGAAGCTTTTATCGAGGACGATACTCTCCCTCACAGCATTTTTGAAATTGACGGAGCAAGAAACTGCGCTATTGAAATATGCTCGCTCTCAAAAACTGCAGGCTTTACGGGCACAAGACTGGGCTATACCGTTATCCCTAAAACGCTTATCCGCAACGGAATGAACTTCAACGCAATGTGGGTAAGAAACCGCACAACAAAGACAAACGGCGTGTCCTACATTATTCAGAAAGGCGGCGCGGCAGTTTTCACCGATGAGGGACAAAAGCAGATTAAAGCAAATATCGCCATATATAAAAATAACGCCAAGGTGCTTATGAAAGCTCTTGACGAGATAGGTCTCTGGTATTGCGGAGGAAAGAACGCTCCGTATATCTGGCTTAAATGTCCCGACAATATGGGCAGCTGGGAATTTTTCGATTATATCCTCAAAGAAATCCAGGTTGTGGGAACTCCCGGCGAGGGCTTCGGCTCCTGCGGAGAAGGTTACTTCCGCTTTTCGACTTTCGGCAGTCCCGAGGATACCGAAGAGGCGGCAAGACGACTTGTAAAGCTCCTTAAAAAATAAAATAAGCGACCGTCAAAGGGGAGCCCCCTCGGGCACTACCAATAGCGAACTATTTTAAATCGTATGAAA
>CALZLD010000003.1 GCA_945788225.1 uncultured Clostridia bacterium | reverse complement strand
TTACTCTTTTATTTTCTCTCCCTCTGGGACTAATCGTATCATTCGGAAGAATGTCTAAAATAAAGGTAATAAGCTTTATTACAAAGGTTTACATATCCATTATGCGCGGAACTCCCCTTATGTTGCAGCTTCTTGTGGTTTATTACGGACCATATTATATATTCGGAATTCAGCTCAGTCATCAGTACCGCTTTATCGCGGTCATAATAGGCTTTGCGCTCAACTATGCCGCATATTTTGCAGAAATCTATCGTGGCGGAATTGAGTCGATACCGAAAGGACAGTACGAGGCGGCGCAGGTATTATGCTACACAAAACCGCAGTGCTTTATGAAGATAATCTTTCCGCAGGTAATAAAGAGAATTACCCCTGCCGTTACCAACGAGGTCATCACTCTTATCAAGGATACTTCCCTTGCGTTTACTCTTTCTATCCCCGAAATGTTCACAAACGCAAAGGCTATTGCGGCGGCTGAAAAATCAATGACAGCCTTTGTTGCGGCGGGTATCTTCTACTACCTGTTCAACCTTATCGTTGCGGCGGTAATGAGAAAAATCGAAAAGTCAATGAACTACTACAACTAACAAAAAGGGGCGTTCTGAATGAGTGTATTTGAAATAAAAAATGCAAGAAAATCCTTCGGCGACCTTGAAGTTTTAAAGGACATTTCCGTTTCGGTCGAAAAGGGAGAGGTTGTTGCGATAATAGGCCCGTCAGGTTCGGGAAAATCAACCTTTCTGCGTTGCGCCACAATGCTTGAAAGGCTTGACGGCGGCTCGCTTATCTATTCGGGCAAGGCTGTTGCCGAGGATAAAAACGGCAAGGCTATATATCTTAAAAATTCGGAACTCAGAAAGTTCTATTCCGAATTCGGACTTGTTTTTCAGAACTTCAACCTCTTTCCCCATTACAGCGTTATGAAAAATATAACCGACCCTTTGGTGACAACAAAGAATGTCCCCAAAAAAGAGGCTGAAGAAATCGCAAAGAAGCTTCTTGACAAAATGGGGCTTTCAGATAAAGCCGACTACTACCCCTGTCAGCTTTCGGGCGGACAGCAACAGCGCGTTTCAATAGCAAGAGCCCTCGCGATGAATTCAAACATACTCTTTTTTGACGAGCCCACTTCTGCATTGGACCCTGAACTGACGGGCGATATATTAAAAGTAATAAGGTCCCTTGCCGCAGAAAAAATGACTATGGTGATAGTCACGCACGAAATTGAGTTTGCGCGGAGCGTTGCCGACAGAGTAATATTTATGTCGGACGGTGTTATCGTTGAAGAGGGTGCTCCCGACGATGTTATCGTTAACCCTAAGAATGAAAGAACAAAAGCGTTTCTCAAAAAATTTGAAGAAAGATAAAAAAATATCCGAGAGAAATCTCTCGGATATTTTTTATTTCATTATCTCAACATATCGCTCGATTATTTCCATACACTTGTCAAAGCCAAGCTCGCTTGTATTAAGACAAAGGTCATAATTGCGGACATTTTCCCAATCGTGCCCCGTGTGCGCCTTGTAATACTTACTGCGCTCGGCGTTTATCTTCTCAACCTGCTTTTCCGCCTCTTTGCGCTCGTATCCGCAAACCTCCATAGCGTTCTTTATGCAGGTTTCCTTGTCCGCCCAGATAAAAAGGCGAAGAACATTCTTTCTCTCACGCAGGATAAAATCTGCGCATCTGCCTATTATTATGCAGGGGGACTTCTTCTCTGCAAGCTCCTTTATCGCCTTTGCCTGATAGTTGAAAAGGTTTTCCTCAGAAGTAAAATCGGGGCTTTCGGGAGAGATTACCTTCCCCTCATAGACCTTGACTTTTTTGAGTATTCCCGACTTTGATTTTTCGTCCGACATTCCAAAAAGCGACTCGTTTATTCCGCTGTCGTCCGACGCTATGCGCAAAAGCTCCTTATCATAATAAGGGATATTGTACTTTTCGCTGAGCATTTTGCCTATCGTGCGTCCTCCGCTTCCGAATTCTCTCGCTATTGTGATTACAAGTTCAGGCATAAATTCTCCTCCTTGCTATTCTCCAAGATAAGCTTTTTTAACCGAATCGTTGTTCATAAGCTCCTTTGCGTCGCCCGAAAGGACAATGTTGCCCGTTTCAAGAACATACGCTCTGTTTGCGATTGAAAGTGCCTTTTTCGCATTTTGCTCAACCAGAAGAACGGTAGTTCCGCTTTCGTTGACAGAACGGATAATATCAAAAATCTCGCTTACATAAAGGGGCGAAAGTCCCATTGAGGGTTCGTCCATAAGAATGATTGACGGGTGCGACATAAGCGCTCTGCCCATTGCAAGCATCTGCTGTTCACCGCCCGAAAGCGTTCCCGCTATCTGATTACGGCGTTCTTTAAGTCTCGGAAAGCGCTTGAAAACATTCTCGACAGACTCCTGTATCTCTGCCTTGTCCTTTCTTGTGAACGCTCCGAGCATAAGGTTTTCATAAACCGAAAGCTGTTGAAAAATTCTTCTTCCCTCGGGAACATGAGCCATACCCATTGACACGATTTTGTGCGCAGGAGTTTTTGTAAGGTCCGTTCCGTTAAAAACAATACTGCCCGACTTCGGTGGGACAAGTCCCGTTATGGTGTGAAGAACTGTCGTCTTGCCTGCTCCGTTTGCTCCGATAAGAGCGATTATCTCACCCTCATCAACATCAAAGCTGATACCCTTTATCGCGTTTATTGCGCCGTAGCTTACATGTAAATCCTCTATATGCAACATTGACATACCCTGCGTTCCTCCTATTCTCCGAGATAAGCGGTGATAACTCTCTTGTCGTTGAGAACCTCCGAGGTAACGCCCTTTGCAAGCTCCTGACCGAAGTTAAGAACTGTCAGCTCCTCGCAAATTCCCGCAACAAGCTTCATATCGTGCTCGATAAGAAGAATTGTCATATCAAATTCATCTCTTACAAAACGGATAGTTTTCATAAGTTCGGCAGTTTCGTTGGGGTTCATTCCTGCGGCAGGCTCGTCAAGGAGCAAAAGCTTGGGGTTTGTAGCAAGCGCTCTTGCGATTTCAAGCTTTCTCTGCTTTCCGTAAGGAAGATTAGAAGCAAGCTGTTCTTTCTCGCCGTCAAGCTCAAACACCTTTAAAAGCTCCGTTGCCTTTTCGTCCATTGCCTTTTCTTCTTTAAAATATCTCGGCAGACGAAGAACACCCTCGATAAATGTATATTTCTGAGCATTGTGAAGTCCGACTTTTACATTGTCAAGCACAGACATATTCTTAAAAAGTCTTATATTCTGGAATGTTCTTGCAATGCCGTGCTTGTTTATCTCGGCAGGAGCCTTACCCGTTATGTTTTCACCGTCAAGAGTGATAGTGCCCGATGTGGGCTTGTATACTCCCGTGAGCATATTGAAAACGGTCGTCTTGCCTGCTCCGTTAGGACCGATAAGTCCATAGAGCTGTCCCTTTTTGACAGACATATTGAGGTTATCGACAGCCTTCAATCCTCCGAACTGTATGCAGAGGTTTTTTACTTCAAGCATCATTGTTTCCTTTTCGCTCATTTGCTGTCACCTCCTGCCGCGTTTGCGCTCCGCTTTTTGAATATGGGAAGAGCAGAAACCTTTTCTTTCAATATTTCGGAAGCATGCGAGTTGTTGAAAATCATCATAAAGATGAGTACGATAGCATAGATGAGCATACGGTAGTCGCTGAATTCTCTGAATATTTCGGGCAGAGCATAGAGGATAACGGTCGCTATAACCGAACCTCTCAAGCTTCCGAGTCCGCCGAGAACAACGAATACGAGAATGAGTATGGAAAGGTTGTAGTCAAACTTCTTTGATACAAGAGAAGTGATAGAGTGGGAATACAGAACTCCCGCAACTCCCGCAAAGGCCGCCGAGAGAACGAATGCTGAAAGACGGTATTTTGTAACATTTATTCCTACCGACTGCGCCGCGATGAAGTTATCTCTTATGGACATACACGCTCTGCCAGACTTTGAATCGATAAAGTTCATAAGAACGACAAGAGTAATCATAAGAACAATTACTACAAGCAGAAGATTTGTGTCCTGCGGAGCGTTTATTCCGAGAGGGCCTTTCATAATGTCCTGCCTTGTGGCCTCGTCAATAATATCGGGGTTGACAGCGTTTGCAAAAGAAAAATGAAGTCCGTTCTTATCCGATACTATGTAGATATTATTTGCAATAGACTTTATTATTTCGCCAAATCCGAGGGTAACTATTGCAAGATAGTCGCCGCGAAGACGAAGAACGGGGATACCGATTATCAGTCCGAAGAGTGCCGCGCCAAGTCCGCCGACAATTATCGCAACTATCATTCTTATCCACGATACCGTTATCACATTCTGCATAATGGTCGAAAATATTCCGCCCATATACGCTCCTACGCACATAAATCCTGCGTGACCGAGTGAAAGCTCGCCCAGAATTCCTACGGTGAGATTTAATGAAACCGAAAGGATTATATAAATTCCTATGGGAACTAAAAGTCCCGAAAGCTTGTTTCCCAGTATTCCTGCCGCTGAAAGCCCTCCGAAAATTGCAAAAAACGCAAGAACCATTCCGCAGGTTATGAGATTGTTTAAAGTAGTCTTTTTCATAATAACCCAACCTTTCCCTGCATTTTAAACCTTTTCATTGATTTTCTTGCCCAGAATTCCCGTCGGCTTGAATATCAGCACAATGATAAGTACCATAAATACGATAGCGTCAGAAAGCTGTGAGGATATGTAAGCCTTTGAAATCTGCTCTATAACGCCCAATAAAATTCCGCCTATCATCGCTCCGGGGATACTTCCTATTCCGCCGAAAACCGCCGCAACGAAAGCCTTGATACCGGGCATAGAGCCTGTATAAGGGTTAAGCAGAGGATAGCTTGAACACATAAGCACACCTGCAACGGCGGCAAGAGAAGAGCCTATTGCAAAGGTGAGTGAAATTGTCGCGTTGACATTTATGCCCATAAGCTGAGCCGCGCCCTTGTCCTCAGAAACGGCAAGCATAGCCTTACCTGCCTTTGTCTTGTTGATAAAGAATGTAAGAGCCGCCATAATGACAAGCGAAACAACGATTGAAACGAATGTTTCCATTGATATTGTCAAGAGAAGCTTATCGGCAGTATCAACGGGAGATGTAAAGAATTTCACTCCGCTGTTTTCATAGACAAGCATAAAGGGAGGAGCGTTCTTGACAACCGAGGGGAAGTTTTTCGAGTCCGAGCCGAATATAAGCAACGCGGCGTTCTGCAAGAAATAGCTTACTCCGATAGCCGTGATAAGAACCGCAAGAGGGGGAGCGTTTCTCAAAGGCTTGTAAGCGATTTTTTCAATGACCACTCCGAGAACGGTGCAGACGACAATGCTTATTATCACCGAAAGCCACACGGGGCACCACGCCGATGATATTGCCGTAAATGCTGTAAATCCGCCGACCATGATAATATCACCGTGGGCGAAGTTAAGCATTTTCGCTATTCCGTAAACCATTGTGTAGCCGAGCGCGATAAGAGCATAAATTGCGCCGAGGCTTAAACCGCTGACAAGATATTGAATGAAGCTCATTTAAAATCCTGCTCCTTTCCTGCTTTTCGTTCCTCATAATATCAAAGCGTACAGCAAATTGTGCGTTTTGATATTACGGGAAAATATTTTTACAATATATACAAATAGAACCCGTACCGTTTTTTGGCAATACGGGTTCTTTTTTGCATAATTTTCTGATTAAAGTGCTGCGTATGTTCCTTCGTTGCCGTTAACAACAATCTTCATAACCTTGGGAGCCTTTGTGGGTTCGCCGTCGGCTGTCCATGTTGTTGAACCTGTAACACCGTCAAGTGTGATTTCAGTCATAGCAACCTTGAGCTTGTCGCAAAGGTCGGAAGCTGAGATGTTAGCGTCTGTTACTCCTGCCTTTTCCATAGCCGCCTTGATAGCGTAAACTGCGTCATAAGCATCAGCTGCAAACTGGTTGGGAGTTTCACCGCCTGTAAGCTCCTTGTAAGCGGCTGTGAACTTTGCTGATTTTTCTTCGGGGTTTGAAGCTGCGAAAGGTGTCATAACCATAACGCCGTCAGCGATTGCAACATCAGTGCCGAGCTGTTCGATAAGTCCGTCAAGACCGTCTCCGCCGAATACAGGCATATTGAGACCGAGTGACTTGCCCTGCTGAAGAATGAGAGCCGCTTCCTGATAGTAGATGGGAAGGAAGAGAAGCTCTGCTCCGCTGTCGATTACCTTCTGAATCTGAACAGAGAAGTCTGTCTTTGAGTCAGCTGTGAAAGCTTCTGTTGCAACGATTTCAATGCCCTTTGCCTTTGCCTCTGCAACAAAACCTTCAAGAATACCCGATGAGTAAACATCAGAGCTGTCATAGATTACGCCGACCTTCTTAGCAAGCTTCTTGTCAGCGATGAAGTCAGCGGCTGTAACACCCTGACCGGGGTCTGTAAAGCAAACGCGGAATGCGTTGTCGCCTGATGTTACGCAGTCGATAGCAGAACCTGAGGGAGTAATCTGGAAGATGTTGTCCTTTGCAGTTTCAGCGCCCACTGCAATGCAGGGAGCGGAAGTAACTGTTCCGACAAGAGCCTTCATGTTCTTATCTTTAAGTGTGTTATATGCGTTTACAGCCTTTTCAGCGTCGTGTTCGTCGTCCTGAAAATCAAGAACAAGCTTGATACCGTTTACTCCGCCTGCTTCGTTGATTTCATTAACCGCAAGCTGAGCGCCGTTCTTAACTGCAATTCCGTAAACAGCGGCGCCGCCTGTGATAGGTCCGATTCCGCCGATAACGATTGTATCCGAATCTGTGTTTTTATTGCCGCAACCTGTGATGAAAGGAACAGTCATGCAAGCGGCAAGTCCGAGTGCAAGAATTTTCTTTGAAAATTTCATATTTAAGACTCCTTAATTGATTTTGCCGCAGTTAATACCATTTATTGCGGCGAACGATATTTTCACGGCATACTATCCCCCAGGATGACAATATACCTTTATCGTTATCTTAATTTTATCCTTTGTTGAAAAAAATGTCAATGTCAAAAAAAATGATATTTTATTACTTTAAATTAAACATATTGTATGATTTTCACATATTTTTTTAGTGCAAAAGGTAAAATCCGCCACTACCGTCCTTAATTGCTCATTTTGCATAATAAAATCCGTCAGGTTGCATATTGCAGGGATTTTTCCGCAAAAAGAAAAAGACCGCAGGGAAAAATCCGTACGGTCTTTTGTAAATTCAGTGAAAAATTTTGTCAATCCTCGATTTGTTTTCCAAGAAATTGTGCTGCCGCCTGAACAAGATTAAAATGCACATCGGTGGCGGTAGCCTCCGCCGAGGGAGAAAGAAACGCCACAGCTCCCGTAACATCGCCCGATGTGAGTATGGGAGCGCAGGCTATTGCAGGTCGGTCGATACCCTCAACGGGAAAGATTTTCTGCTCACCGTTTTTATAAATATAGGTCTTGCGCTTTTCAAGAAGTTCTTCAAGCCCCGCCGAAACGCGCCTTTCGTTGAACTCTCTTTTCTGCACTCCCGCCACCGCGATGACATGGTCTCTGTCAAAAATGATTACGGGGCAATTTGCAAGCTTTGTGATGACCTCCGCCACCGCCGCCGCGTTGCCCGACATTTCTCCTATCGCCGAATATTTTTTGAATATAACCTCGCCGTCCGCACTGGTGTAAATTTCAAGCGGGTCACCGCCACTGATAACATTGACAGTATAAGCCTTTGCAGGACGGTTTTTCGGCCTGCATATATAGCGTGTTTCAAATGAGTTACCTATACTGTCAAACCGAAAATTTTCGGCATATTCCCCTTTCGGAAGTTTTCCTGTTTTCAGCAGTTCGTCGATATCGCTTTTAAGCCTTATATCCACCTTGCCGTCGGCATAGACATCAATTCTGTCAACGATAAGGGATATATCCGCTTTGCTGAGTTTTTCCTTATTAAGAATATCGTCAAAGACATCGAAAACTGTTCTTGATATTCTTGCTATCTCAATAACCGAGCTTCTTTTTTCGGCGTTGTCCTTCAAACGCTCCTGACAACCGTAAATTCTTCGCATGATTTCGTCTTCAAGCTCCGCATAAGCCTCGGTGATAATATCCTCGTCTTGTGGTTTTCTTGAAATATCCTTGATTTTCTGCAATTTGAGCGCTTTGAGTTCCTCTTTTGCGTCATAAAGCTGTTTTTCAAGGTTTTTTATGATATTTTCACTGTCTATTACAGTTTGTTCCTCGCTGACAATTACCTTTTCAAGTTCTTCAATCATATCCTTGCAATTCAGCTTTACAAGTTTTATATAATCCTTGAGAACACCGTCAAGAAAATCCAGCCTTATGTGGTGTGCCGAACAGGCTTTCAGTCCCCTTTTATGATATGTTCCGCAGATATATGACGGAGCAAGGTCGGGTCTGCTCCTGCTGAACATCGGCTCTTTGCAGTCACCGCAGAAAAGATATCCCGTATACGGTGTTTCGTATTTTTTCACTCCGCGATAGTTAAGGGTTGTTCTGTTCTGCAAAAGCTCCTGAGTATAAAGAAATGTTCTGTCGTCGATAATCGGCTCGTGGTGTTTCTGAATAACGATATGCTCGCTTTCATCAAGCTTTTTGTCCTTGCCCTTTATCGTTTTTCTCGTGTACTTGTGTCCGCGGAATGTACCTATATAATAGTCATTGTGAAGTATCGTCTGAACGGAGATTATGCTCCATTCGTTCTTCACCTTTCTGCCGTACTCCTTGTCCTCTTCCTCTGCCCTTTCCTTTTCTTTCATTCGGGGAGTGGGAATGTTCTTTTCGGTCAGATAGTTTGCAATTTTTTTGTATCCCCAGCCTTCTTCTGAATAAAGACGGAAAATCTCTCTAATAACCTCCGCCTCATCGGGAACAACTTCAATGTTATTTTTCTTCTGATTTTTTATAATATAACCATAAGGAACGGCGCAGAGCCACTCCCCTGCCTTCTGTTTCATATCAATAACGCCTCTTACCTTTTTGCTTGTTTCGGTAACGGGCATTTCGTTGAACAAAAAGCGGATTGCAATATTTGTCCATTCGTCGTTGGTGGGATAATCAATGCCGTCCATAACGCTTATTATGCGAATATCCTTGTCACGCATCTTTTCAAGCTCGTTAAGACCTAAGCTTGTCCTTCTTGAAAAACGGGAAAAGTCCTTGACAATAAGTATCTTTGATTTTCCGCTTAAAAGATTTTCCCTCATCGTCATATAATTTTCGCGTTCTTCAAAGGTGTATCCCGACCTGTCACGGTCAATATATTCCCTGACGGTACAGTTGGGAAAATGTTGATTGATAAAGGTGTTTATTATCCGCAACTGGTTCTCGATTGAGGTGTTCGAGTCACTCTCACGCTCGGTGTCAACAGAAATTCTTGCGTAAACCGATATTTCCTCCCTGAGTTTCTCGTCAGGAATTTTGACCATATTATTCAATCCTTTCTATGTAGTATATTGATATTGTAACATATAAATCCAGGTTTGTCAAGGAGAAGGGGGTTGAGGGATTTTTGTCACTGCCAAAAGCCTTTTTAAAAGCATAAAATTCGTTTTCCCCCTATACAAACTTTTTTACACTTCAATTACTATAGTATTTTTATGGCGCACAAAAGCTTGATTTTAGTACGCATAGAAGGGGTTATCCACTTAATTTCAGCGTCAGAGCCAAGGCTTTTGAATAAATCCTCTGAATTTTTGCACCTTTTTGTCTGAGAGCATAAAACAAGAGGTTTTTTAAGAAAAGTCGGAATTCAGGAAAAAAGCATATAAGAAAAACCCACCCCGAAACACCGAAAGCGTGCCTCAAAGCGAAGCTTTGTAAGGGGCGTGAACGTGGAGATTTATCTCCCGTTCGTAGCCACTTGTGACCTCGCCGTAAGGCGTGGGAACAAGGCACGCATAAGGCGTGAAGGGGTGAGGTTGAAGATAATTTGAAAGAAAAACAAACTCCCCACCTATAGAGATGGGGAGAAAGAACTTGTATAATGTATTACAAATTAATCTCAACTTTTTCACTTTTTTGTATTCCATATTCTCCAAATATGTTTTCTTCACGATTTCTGTATTTTTCATATACTTGTAACACAAAATTTTCGCTTGGCGTGTGCGGAGGATATATTTTCAAAGCATCATCAATCATATTTTCATCAAGATATATTGATTTCAAATTATCATCACTTATTTCATAACCATATCCTTTATTTCCGACAGATTGTGTAATTATATCACCAATATACCTATAAACATGTTCGGATTTGAAAATATCCTTAATATATCCGGATAATATTTCATCCTTGTTTTCATCATCCTTGTAAGGATAAAATAGTCCAATTATATTATGACGCTCATAATTTTTATCGTCATAGATATCAATTCTGTTTTCGATAACTTCTTTACATCGGTTATAATACATTTGTCGAATAATGTTTATTCGGTTTTCTGTATCATTTTCTTTCTCTGGATGAAGGTGTTCCAACCAATAAATTATATTTCTTATACTTAAAAATTTTCTGAAATCATCACATATAGAATTTACAAAACTTTCAAATTCATCGATTTTTGATTTACTTATTAAAAGTGAAATTATGTATAAGGCTCGTTGCTTTGGTGAAATAGCAAAGAAAGAATCAGAATTATTGATCAAAGAAATATTTTCCCAAATAGCTATTGCTAATGTAATACGATATTTATCTGGAATTTTATTCAAATATTGTTGAAAACCTTCAAGCCATATTTTATGTTCACTTGGGTCAATACTATTAAACAATTCTAAAAATGAATTATAAACCGATATTTCCGATTCGCCATACTCAATCGATTCAAAAAATTCTTTGGTTCGGCTCGTCAACTGAAGAAATCTGTTTTCGCCATGTGAAAAGTACAAATCAAAATATTTCGCACTACAGATAGACCTGTTCTTTTCAATTTTTACTAATTCCTCGTTATTAGTGGTATTTTGAATCATTGAATTAGGATACATAGTATGATACTTGACGCACGGAAAAATTATTGATAATAATTCATTGTAAGCGGGATATCTATCTAACAAATTCGAAAGAAATTCTTTCAATTCGTCATTAAACTTCTCTTTATTTAAAGTTTTGCTATATATACTCATATCGAGTTCTCTGTGATACGAAACAAAATATTTCGGATTGGTTCTTATAACATCATATAAAGAAGGTTCCGAAAAATGAATCAGTTCAATAACAAGAAGCTCAAACTTACTTAATTTATTAAGACTTGTAAACACCGGCGGAAATACTGTATTAATGAGTCTTTTAAAATTCCGAAGATTATCTACATTATCGCATATAAATTGGTATATAGGTCCATATTCCCCTATATCACTTGAATCCACCCCATACTTTGTCAATATATTCTCAATGCACTTTCCATATATAACCCTTCTTTGCTCTAACCGAAGTGAAGGAATATATATTTCTTTATTAATTATTTTTTCAAAATATTTTGGATTAATTTTCTTAGTATCACACAATATTTCTTCAACTCGCTTCTTATCAAACGAAAGTATATAAACAAGATGAGGTAAATCAAATACAGTAGCTATTATTTTAAACAGCATAATAATATTATCAGATTCAGCTCTGTCAATATTATCTATAATAAAAACAACAGTTTTATTTTGAGCATTCAAAAACATACTCAGCTCTTCTTTTAACGAATTAATATCATCGTCATTATCAAATGATAGCAAATCTAACAATCTGCCTATCCCCGAAATGTTTGTAACGGAAGAACTGATATCAGAAACTATAGCGCTTAATTTTTTCGCATTGTTCCGATTTTTCGAAACGCTGAACTTTATACCGATATGTTTCAATATCGTATCATACATAGAAATAAGAAGTGATTCTTGAGTGCCAAAAACCCAAGGCTCAAAGTCATCAATAACTATTATATCTTTGCTGTCTTCTGATATTTTTTTCTTAACATTTTTTAATATTGTGGTTTTACCACTCCCCCATTCTCCTATTAGCCCTATTACAAAAGAACGACGGGACTTGCAAGTAGAGATAATTTTATATAGTTGATAAATTGTTCCCGAGCGATTCAATATATCATAATCTATTTCTTTTTCTTCTATAAGAATAGGAATATCAGGTTCAATTTCAAATGAATTGTCATATATATCTTTTAAGTCAAAAATATTACACAAAGACATATTTTCTAAGGTAACCATATTTTTACAATAAAACATTCTTATTGCTCGAATGGTTATCCCAATAACAAACAAAAAAATAGAAACTAATGTTTTGTAATTTAAAAAGCCATCTTTTACACCCCAAAATAATACTCCTATGGTGCTTATAACAATACTACCAGTAATATAGCCGTCAACAGAATCTATAACAGGCATCTTTATTCGGTCAAAAATATGGTTTTGTTTTAGTAACAACATAATAATTATTACTATAGCAACTGAAATTAATGCCAAAATTTCTATAGGTTGTCCCATTATGAATTCAGATGGTATATTAAGAATATCTAATATAAAAAGTATAGTTAAAATAATTACAGATATTATCAATATCTTAACATCAGAGAAACTTTTGTTTAGTTGCGTTATATAGTCATTATAAATCTTTTGGACTTTTTTTAAGATTATGCACATATCAATCACCTCTTTGCTTTTGATATATCATATTGTTTATAAAATCTACTTTTTCTATTACACAGTCATTTCATTAGAAATCTCAAAAATATATTTATCAAGTATCTCAGCAATATCTTTTCTGAATTTTTCTCTTCGCACAAAATCAAAATATACAATCGTGATTTGAAATGCCAAAAATAAATATAAGATTATATCAACAATAAAATAATTTGACGAATAATTCATTGCTATAGGTATGTAAGCTATTAAAAGCGATAAAGATATATTTTTTGAATGATTCTCAAAAGAATAGTTGATACCAACATAATGTTTATAGTCGTTTAGATGTTCCTCGGGAATTTGTTTGAATCTGCTATATAGATAATTTTCCCAATCGCTGTAATATGTAAATTTTTTGCTTTTACTTTTACATAATTTTTTATACTCCTTATATTCAGTCTCAAAACAAAGAATTTCCTTGTATGGCTGTTTTTTCACTTACATTCTCCTTTCATTTATTTTGCTTTTAAATTATTTTAAAAACAAAATATAAGCTTGATTCATATTTCTTAAATTACCCCATTTGAATTTTTGTGTAAAAATCAATTAGACATATCCTTTATTTCTAACAATTTTTTATATAATTCAGGATTTTTTAAAACAATTATTTTAAGTTCATCAACCGCTCTGGTTACAATCTGATACAGCATACCTGTTGCGCTATAATAGCTCGATCTCGCCATAAGGACATTGTTTTCATTATATTGAAAATTTTCATTCATTACATAAACAACTTTTTTAAATTCTTGTCCTATAACGTCATGTGCATTAGTATCAGAAATTTTATATATTTCATCATATGGGTCGGGATTTATTGAGGATGTTGTATATTTTATTGACATCCATCCAGTATTCTTCAGATAATCCATATAAAGAAGCATGCTTTTTAAATCGTTAAAATATTCTATTGAAATACAATCATAATGCAAATCATGGTTACAGCTACCTATTCTAAGCAAATTACGTATAAAAGAAGCCATTTGTCTATTTGTTCGAATTTTTTTAGTAAGTGTTTTTTTATCTGCAGTAACCAAAGGATAATTACTATGTATATATTCATAAATATCAGTATTCTCGCCTTGTTTAAGATACTGATGAATATCGTAAGAAAATATTGCTGGAATATTTTTTTCGATAACTTTTTTAACTACGGCATTTAATTGCAACTCACTAATACGCTGGGATTCATCAACAATAATTAAATTTACATCCGGAATCTCCCAATATGTCACATCACGTGGTATATCCCTTATAGATTTAATATTCCACCCATATTCATTTATAAGTTTATTATGACCTTGATTAAGTTTTCCACAATGTATTATTAAAACATTTTTTTCATTTGAAATTTGTTCCTTAGCAATATCATATATCAATAATGTTTTTCCTGTTCCCGCATCAGCTGATATGCAAAATATAGTTGTCTGGGGTTTTGAAATTTCAATATTTATATTATCTTTAGTTTCCCTTTGAACATTAGTAAGAAAATATTCCCCTGAAATAAATTTTTCAGTAGAATTGAATGGTGAAATCAAATAATTTGATGGAATAAACAATTTATCAGGATCCACATTTACATCGGCGATTTGATTTAACAGACAATTTGCCACTTCTTTTGCATCAATTTTTTCAGCCTTATCATGATTTTTATCATATATGTAAAAACCGTCATTTTCGACAAAAGTAAATATTGTGATTTCTATATTGAGAAATTTAAGATAATACATATTCTTTCTCATTTGGTCACAAATTGTTGCCAAATTTTCTTCCTTTGATTTTTTTAATTCGCTTTTCAGTTCAATATTAATAATATTATCATAGCCAAATCTTAGTAAATCAAATTCTTTTCCTATTTGGCCTATAGAAAATCCAACAAAATATCCATCCATTTGTTCAACTTTACATCCGTTTTGTATCATAAATTTACAAAACAGGTTAAGCACTCTGACCTCATGTTTTTTTAATAAAGAATATTTTTTAAATGTATCTTCACCGCAAGTTAAAAGTGCATTACAACCTTGACAAACAGAAAATAAATTACTACTCTTCATAAAACTTCCTCATTTCTATAAATTATTAATGTCAATTACTCCATCTTACTTGCTATTTCTTTATCGAGTTTCTGTTGATCTTTCAAAACTTTTTCGGCATAATCATTTACATTCATTAAAATGCTGATATGTTGTTCCAGATTCTGTTCAAACATTTTGGCATTCTGAGAAAAAGCATTGCAAAACTCACCGCTGGAGTTAGACACAAAATTATTATTCTGTGTTTTGATTTCTTCAAGTATATCTGTAAGTTTTTCTTTGAGATTCAATACGCTTTTATTAACGCTATTCATAGCCTCTGTATTTATCAATATTTCATCTGTCATAATTTAGGCTCCTCTGCTATTTGTTTTAAAATTTTCTGTATTTTTCTTTTTCAGAGTCATATACATAACATATTTTTTGGTATTCCGCTGTTTCGCGATAGAAATACTCAACGACAATATTTCTCATATCAGTATCCGATTCTTCTATATTTGCAAAAATCAGCGGATTATTTCTGATGTTGAGAAGAAAAATTTCATCTTCTAAAGGTATCAGTCCGTCTTCACCATCAACACTGACAGAAAGTCTGATATTCTTATCCTTGCCCTGAATCCACGGTGCTTCGATATATGAAATAATATCATCTTTTCCGTCTTTATTCATATCGCAGTAAAAAACTTCTATCGTTCCCACAGAAGAATTTGTTTCCTTTGCAAAGAGGTAATCTTCATTATAGAGTTTTTCCCCAAGCTCACTGGTCAAATCAAAGCTCTGCATTTTTCCGAGAATATTTTCGGCATAAAACGGAGAATCCGTTTCACAGATATCCCCATTTTCATTATACTTATACCAATCCATATCCACATTATTGACGCCGTTGCTGGCATCGGTTTCAACCGATATATGACGAAGATATTTTTCGTTTCCGAAAAAACTGTAATTTATAATATCCGCTTTTTCAGAATAATTCATATGATTATTTATCTCATATGTAATATAATTTTCATAATTATCATTTTGGTATGATTTTTCAGATTCAAGTTTATCTATATCAAAATAATTACAGAGTTCTTCGAAATCTGTATTTATTTCGTTTCTGCTTACAGGTTCTGATACACAACCAGTAAGCATTGTTATCATAAACAAAGATAAAATAAGTTTTTTCAATGTTATTCATCCTCCCGTTTAGTAATTTCACTAATATCATAACCAGAAAATTTTTCAATATAATATTTCACATCAACACCATTTGCATCTTTAACACTTGATAAATCTCCACTCTCTAATGCTTTTTTCAATCCACCCGGACCAGCTGATGATGCGGCAGCTAATAACCCAGACTCTGTAATTTCAACATCATCAATTATTTTTCCCACATATTTTGTTGAACCATTTTTTTCTAAATAGATCCAATATTTTTGGTCTAATTCAAATTTAATTTTTTCTTGACAATCATTTACATTATTTAAAAAATCATCTTTATTATAAATTCCCATTTGATTTGATTTAGTTGTCCATATAATTTTGTCATCAGATTTATCATTTCCTATATAATCAACATATCCAATGTCTTTTAATGCTTCATAACCAATCTGATATTTTCCCATATAATTATACTGATTTACCACATCATAACGTCCTGCAGATTCTCCATATCCAAATTCATTCAAAAAATCATTATATCCTTTCTCATCAATTACTATTTCATTATCAATTTTCATCTCCATTCCATCAACAAATTCTTTAGCGTTCATAAACATATCGTAATCACTTTTGCTGTTAATAGCAATCTGACCATTACTAAACACTCCCGCTATATATGCGGCAAATTTTTCAGGACTATTAATCGACTCCGCTAATTCCGAGTCCTTTAAAATAACATTATCCTTAAATGATGTCAAACCCTTCCATATACTATCAAGTTTTTTTATTTTCTCTTCATTATTATCTATAGTTTTTCTTATTGACGCAATTTCCGAAGAATGGTTATGAGGATTTTCTGCTGTTCCGTTACAATTTGAAAGCCTCGAAATTTCGCTTTCGAGTTGATTATTGGCTGCTTTCAATGCGTTAATCGTAAAAATAATATTTCTTATAACATTATCTACCTGTTCGTAATTAATGGTCATTATCCTTCCCCCATTCCAACATCTGATTGTTTCATTTCGTTTCCGATATTCCTGCCCTGTTCTTCAAGAGCCCCGAGCGTTGCTCCTGCCACAAGCATTATCTGCTTATACTTTTGTATTTCATTCAGAAATTCTTGTGTGGATTTCTCATAATCATCTATGATATCTATGAATTTTTCAGAAGCTTTACCTTTCCAACCTGTTCCCATTATATCATCTATTTCGGATTTAAACAACTTCAACGCTTCAATAGTATTATTAGCCGCATTTTCATATACATTAACAGTATCTTTTATTATTGACCCTTCAAGTTTAAAAACTGCTCCCATAGCATACTCCTCCGATTTTAAAATATGAAATTGTCACAGATGTGCGATTGAATTTCAAGTTCAGTCAATTCCTCGTTATATTGCTGAATTTTTCTTTTATTTTCCGCTATCTGTTCTTCAAACGGATTTTCAAGATTATTTTGAATAGTATTAAAATCAGCACCCATACCAGACAATACTCCGTCAAAATATTTTCCAATTCCTTCGCATTGTATGGCAGAATGAATGTCAGCTAATATATTTGAACTTTCCCTGTCGATATTTCTGGTTTCCGTGATAATATCAAGAGTAGTTTTCTTTTCAGTTTCAAGTTCGTAAATTAAATTTTCAGTTTCATATATTTTATTCTGAATTTCGCATATTCTTTCTTTTATTTGATATTTATCCATAACAATTTATCCTCCCATCTCAACTATGCAAACAAGCCCCCATAATTGCAGATGCAAATTACAGGGGCTGTGAAACCACTTCTATATTGAAAACTTCTGTGCAATATCCTGATCGAGTCTTTCAATCGCATTTGCTGTTCCGTCAAGCTGAGAACCTATATCATCTATAAGCTGCTTCATCTGTATAAATGAAGGTTTGAGTGTATCAAACTGTACTGAAAACTGTTCACTTGCCTGACCTTCCCATTCATCCCGAAGCAAATTGATTAAATTCTGCATCTTATCTATTACCTGCTGAAAATTCTCGCCTTCGTTTCTTACTTCTGCTGCTCTTGAACGCATCTGTTCGGGTGAAATTCTTATCTGTCCTGACATATTTATGTCCTCCCTTTTGATTTATATATTTTCATACAATTTATTACTTAAAGTACTCCTTTTCAACCTGTTCTGACATATTTTTGCAGTAAATCATATCTTTTTTCAAGTAAAACGAACTATATACAGACATAAACAAAATTCCCCGCCTTTACAGACGGGGTAGTAGATACTATTATTTTTTTGAGTTGTCAGAAATATCATCTGCATATTTTGAAACCGCGCCCAAGCCTGCCCCTGCTATAACACCGATAGTTCTCATGACTGCTTCTTCATCGTCACCGTGTTCAATGCATATGCCTATTGCAATGGCTTAGGGTCAGTGTGCACCTGATGAATGTCATTTGAGCCGTCAAAGAAAATATTACATATATTATGTTTTAAAATTTTATCTTTTAGGTTTCTAACCGATAAACCATAATTGGCAGCTCTTTACTGCCATCGTAAACATACAGTCTTTTGCATATCGGACATCTCCAAACATCATATTTTGGTTCTGGTATCATCCAAGGCTGAATACTATCACGATCACAAATTGCATCCCATTCTCTGTCTGTATATACTCTTAATTGAATATCATTAGGAGCTTCTTGATTACTCAACTCAGCTCCACATGTACAAATCATTCTAGCCATACTATTACCTCCTAATAATTCCTTCTGTTGTCCATATTTCGACTATTCCCGGTAATTCGCCACCATATTTCCCTAATGCTCGTTCTATTGCCGTATTTGCATCATTTAATGTCAATCCTATATTTCTACCATCAATTATTACAGCTTCTGCCCCTTGCTTAAATCCGTCTTGAATTCTTGTAACAGGGGTATTTAGACTTGTTCCGGTTAATGTCTTTAACTCTGTTTTAACACCATTTACTAAAAAGTCTGGCGTCTTATTTCCTGGAATATTGGAGCGGGGAATTATTTCTACATTATTTCCAGCGTTCAACAAGTCATCAACCATTGTTCTTTCCGCTGTCGTTAATCCATCCAATTTACCGGTCAAAGTTCCTTTAGGTACTGTACCACTCTTGATTTTTACATCTTGTGTAACATCAAGAACATCATCATCCACCTTATCAACTATGTCATCCACAACATTTGATTCAGGCTTTTCCAATGGGTTAATATCGTCTGCTAAATTTTCATTAGAAACCTTTGCGTTTTTCTTGCCTGACGCCCATTCCCATGCCAATGCGGCTAATGTTGCATTAAAAAATACTTCGCCGCCCACTTCGGCTCTTTCTTCTGTTGTGCCGTTTATGATTTTTTCATCAACTTCATTCCATATTCCTGTTGCTGAAGATATAGCCATATCGCCAAAAAATTTTAAATCAGCTATTTTATCATAAAGCATAAATTCAAATAAATTCGGCTTTGATATGTTATGTTCATCCAATAGCTCCATATATGCGTCAACTCTGGCGAATGGCATAGTAATAACAGTACTTGGTAAAGTGAGCATCGAACTAACCACATTACATGCCGCTTTTGCAACATAAACCTATTATACGCTTTTTATTTTTAGTTGTAATTTACCAAATCGTAGGGATAATATGATATATTTCTTAAATTACTATCATCAAGTTTCAGGATTTTTGCAATAGCCCCTGCCTCAAAACTCCAATATCCGCAATATGTATTTTGTTTTGATTTATGAGTGTCATACCACGCACATTGTTTGTGAAGACCATACCATTTTTCTTCTAAATACTCTTTCAACAAACTGAAATCAGATGATTCTTTATTTTCCAAAATATCTTTTAAACAATCATATATTCCGGGAAATTCAAATTCTGTTCCGTTTTTTGCCCAAGAAGAATCTATTTCCTTAAGCAATACATTCACGAGATAATCATCAAAATTTTCAGATATAAGTCTTTCTTCCAATTCAACCAACTTACATTTATCGATACCAAATAAAACCGCTAACGAAAGCACTTTTATCAATTCGATATAACCGTATTTTCTATCCCACATTTTGCTGTAATAGTATAATAATTTTTCATACCATTCTTCGATAATTTTCAAATCTTCACCGTAAGAATATAAAAGATTCATCATCTTTTGATATGAACAAATCAAAATATTATATCCGTTACGAACGCCCCTGTCTGATTCTCCCTTTTCAAGTATTACTTTTTTTATAGTATCTTCAAACATTATAATATCATTTTTTTCTCTTTCAATTAACGCATTAAAATATTCTTTACTCCTTAAATTATCTCTCATATTACCACTCCTATTGCTTTATACCGTTGATTAATTGGGTTATATCAATTTCACCATCAGGCGAAATACGAACAAGTACAGATCCTACGTTGTCAGAATTTGAAATTATTTCATTCTTAATGTTCCTTGCTATTTGATCTCCGACAGAATTTTCAAGTCTGTCAATTATCCATTTATCACTCATTTGAGGAGTTCCATCGGCAAGTACGGATAACTCCGAACTTCCATATTTTGCTTCTCCTATTATGTATGGTGGATGTCCATCTGGATTATAATATACACCATCAATACCATGATGTGTAGGTGAATCCAAATCTGTAACTCTGTCCATACTTATTCTTTCATATCCTTGACTTTCAAAAAAACATCCATCTTCATTTCGCCGTAATTACCTTTTTGAAGATTAGTCAATCCTTTTGTTCCATCAGGACTACTTTCTACTGAATCAATGACATTTTGTTGAGATTTCCGTACTGTCTTTGTCATATCATCTGCCAAATCATCAACTGAGGTATTTGGATTTTTCTTTTTTGATAAATATTCAGCCGTAAATGCGGCTAATATTGCATTAAAAAATACTTCGCCGCCCACTTCGGTTCTTTCTTCTGTTGTGCCGTTTATGATTTTTTCATCAACTTCATTCCATATTCCTGTTGCTGAAGATATAGCCATATCGCCAAAAAATTTTAAATCAGCTATTTTATCATAAAGCATAAATTCAAATAAATTCGGCTTTGATATGTTATGTTCATCCAGTATTTCAAGATATGTATCAAGTTTAGTTTGCTCCATTGAAATAATGGTGCTTGGAAGAGTGATTGCTCCGCTCACAAGTTCGCATGCCGCTTTTGCAATTCCTTGGCTTTATTTTCAAATCGTTTCCTTAATATATCTCCAATGAATTTATTGCGTCTATGATTTCCTGTTTTTCGGTTTCGTTGCTGTATGCTCCTGCTATACTGATTGCAAAGAAGTCATCTTCTTCTGTTTTATCGTTTGATACATATACAGAAATTTCTCCAGTTGCATTGGCGAATCCCATTGGAGAATCGTAAATTCGTTCGCTGTAAAAAGCATTGTATCCACATATTGTTCTGTCTTCTGAATATACAATCTGTTCGCCGTATTTTGAAACAGTGCGTTCTTTCATTTCTTCCGCAGTGTAAAATTTAACATTCTCGGCTTCTGTTTCTTTTCCGTTTTTGGCAATCGTATATATGCTTATCAGGCTGTATTCACCTGCACCTGTTACGCCATCAACCGTTTTCGGCTTCACTTCTATATTTGCACAATAGAATCTTTCCCAGGGCTTTGCAACTTCGGATTCGAATCTGTAAGGTCCGACTTTACACTTTTTCGGGATACTCATACTGCATTTAACAGGAGTTTTTGCTTCTTCAGCAAACCCGAATTCATACTTTTTCACACTCGCACATCCACATAAGAGTGTTAAAACCAAAAATAATGGAATAATAAGTTTTTTCATTTTTTATCCTCCTCATTTGAATAAATACAAATTTTATTTAACACAGACAAATCCGCTCTCGTCTCCTCTTCTTCAGAAATTTCAATACAACTATGACTAGCCTCGGTAAAATAATAATTTTCAACTTCGCCATAATCATTAAGATAACATATGTAATCAACAATATGTCCTTCGGCTCTTAGATTCACTTTTATTTGCACAGGTTTTTCGTCGTCAAGTTCTTCAATATAGCTATAATCCGTATTTGCAAACTCAAGTGTATCTTTTAAAGTACTTAAAACATCATATGCTTTATCTTCAGAAATTTTATTATACAACATTTCCACAGTAAAATCAACTTCATCTTTTGATTTCTGTTCCAAATCAGACTCTTCATTAGATATTATTTCTAAAGCATCTATCGAAAGAGAAAGCCAACCCATTCCAAAAGCCAAAGACAACCATTTAGTTCCTGTGAAAATTGCATCTTTTTGGAAATCATCTATACCTTCATCTTTCTCTGTAAACCCAAATATATTAACATTATATAAAGGTTCTCCTCTTAATTCCGGAGAAATAGTCATAACATTTTTTGTATACTCCAATGATTGAACCGTAGAATATGAATTTTCTTCTAATATTCTATTCAAACTATTAACAACTGCTATCCTTTCGTTAACTGTCAGTTCTTCTTTCATCGTGTTTACGCCGTTTACAGAACTATCACGATTAAGTGTTGAAAAATCCACCCTAATCACTTGAGTTATAAATTCATTCGGATATTTTTCTTGCCACCACGGAGGTAATAGTTGATCATTTTTACTCCTACAGATCCAATTTAATAATACTGCATTTTTATCATATTTATACAGTTCATTCCTTGTTATATTCCAGTAGCCATATGAATACTGAGAGTCAACTTTAAAATAATTTTCCAACTTCTCATCTCTTGTCTCACCATCGACATCCTTCAATTTATAGTCAATGCAAGCATTAACAGCTGTTTCGTTTGTGCTTCTTATTGCAACGGGAATAAGTCTGTCAAACACCTGACTTGTAACTTTTTCAGCATTTAATTCTTTACTTATTGTAACAATTTGCAATAATTCGTTTGACAATTTACTATCTATTTCTTCTAACTGCTTCCGTCTTTCTTGCATAGTTTTCCAGATAGCTGATTTTTGTTCATTACTTATGCTATTATTATACTGCTCCGTTAAATCCTTTATTATATTGGTTATTTTTATTGCTTCAATTTCCTTTGCCGAAACAGGATAAGAAAAATTATGTTCCTCAACAAACGAAATCAATTCTTTTCTTTTTTCGGTAGTTCTGCTTAACAATCCCGAATACTCAGGATCGCACGCATCAAGTCCCTCCATATTGCTTGTTAATGTGTTTATTTCAGATTGAAGCGAGGAGATATACATTTCACTCAATTTCTTAAAATGTTGGTTATATTCTTCTTCGCTTATCATTCCAGCCTTATGTTTTTCTTCAAGACATTCCATATTAACACTTAACATCGCAGAAGTCAGTGTCATTCTTTTTGTTTTACCCTGCTGATATTCTTCGACAAGTTCTCTGAGTCTCCTGTCTGCCTCTTCCATTGTCGTTTTTGCATCCATAACTGCTTTGAGTAAGGAGCGAAGCTGTTCTATTGTTGATTGATTTGCAGATATCTGGCTGCGAAGGCTACCTATTTCAGACGAATGATTATGTGGATTTTCTTTTGTTCCGTTGCAACTTGAAAGTCTTGATATTGTTTGATTCATACTATCTATTTCTTTTTGAAGAGAAGCTATCTGACTTTCTATATTCCTTTTTACATCCTCTACTGCTTGTTTGTTGCATTCAGCCATTTTGGACTCCTTATTTCATTTGTTCCGATAGATTTTTATCAAGTTCCGTATGTAATTCGGATGCTGTCTGAGCATACTTATCTATGCTTTTAAGCTTTTCTATGTTTTTGAGTACCCTTTCATTAAAGCCATCAGACGAAGCTCCAAAAGCCTCTGCAAATTCGCCTCTTGATTCAGCAACAAATTTAGCATCGCTGTTGTTTATATCAACTCTGATTTCATCTATTGTTTGCTGTAATCGTCTTGTAGCCTCATTTATTCTTGCAAGTGCTTCTTCGTTTATAAGAATTTCATCGCTGTTCATAATTTATACCTCCGAACTCTGAAATGTACTCTTCACGTCAGAACCAAGCTCACTGCACTTTTCCTCAACATCCACTATAGTTTTTGCCGCTTCATTCAAAATTTGCCCGCGCATTAATGTATCATTTATAACTTCGGTTGCAGCATCAGTATACTCGGATATAACGCCGGTGAACTTATCGGACGATTTACCATGCCATCCGGGTCCCATGATTTCGTTTATTTCCTTTAAATAAACATACAAAGCCTCTGCAAGTTTCTGTGAATTTTCAACATATTTATTCCGCAAGGCACAAATGCTTTCTGTTTCAAGTTTAAAATCCATTTCCATAATAAATTCTCCCCGTTACAATGCTCCTGTCATTTTCATCATATATATCTGTCTCTCCAGATCATCAATTTCATTTTCTGTCAGATAAATCTTTCTATCGAGTTCATATTGCATATCATATAAATCATCCTTTGCCTTTTCGCTTATATGGTTAATCTTATTTGATTGCGAATAATCAATGGCAGATATTATAGAATCATTAAATCCTTTGCATTTTATTGCACAGCATATTTCCTCGCCGATAGAAGACACCTTTTTTCTCGCCCGGTATTCGTTGCTGCTTATTTCGTCGAATATGACTTTTTCGTTTTCAAGTTCGTTTTTCACGGTTGCATATTCACGGACGCTTTCTTTCAACTTCGTCAATCTTTCTTCATATTCATATAAACTCATATATTTTTCTCCGTTCTTTAATTATCTTCAGAATATTTTTTATCTTTCTTAACTGATAATGTAATTCGTATCAGAATTATCATAAATACGCACAACACAACCAATACAACCAATGAACAGATTTTTATTGTTTCCAGAAGTTCAGCTTGTAGCCCCTTTTGATTTTCTGCACGTATATTGGCATTGACAAAATTAACGGGAGTTACCGTAAACTCAAGAACATCCGTATTTAAGACATCCTGTTTTCTGCTGTTCGGCATCATAGACTGGAATTTGCCGAGCAGTTCTTTATTTTCAGCACTTGTTGCGGTTTTTGCAGTATAAAAAATGTTAAGTGCGTCATCAAGATTTTTTTGTTCCTTTTCATGACAAGATAGTGCCTTTTCTTTCAATTCCGATACATATGTATTATACTCATCATAAGCTTTATCCAACATAGCGATATTGTTATGAAGATTATTATCCATATCATCTTTAACCTTATATGTATGCTCAGAATAAAGACTTACATATTCCATTACCTTTTCCCGTATTTCGGGAGTCAGATAATCCTCGGGGTCATAATCATATACCGCTGTTGACATTTGATAAATCGCGTCCTGTAATCTTTCCGATTTTTCAGGCATCTTAAGTTCAGGTTTTACAGGCAGTTCAGGCATATCTGCCACCATTGTAATATCCGGCGGAGTATCTATATTTGTCGTAAAGCTTTCTATACTTTCATTTGAAACCTCGGGACAAGCACCAACCAAATTCGCATTGCTTTCTCCCAACTCATTCAAATCAGAAGGCATGGAAAATCCTTGTGGTAAAGAAAAAGAAGGTGCAGGATTTAAGTAGTTGCCGCCCTGAGCATAACTGTTTAAACTTTGTTCCCATTGTTGGAGCGACGCTTTATACTGATTGAGTTTTTCGTAATTCTGATTATATGTCTTGATAGCGTTGTTTTCAGCACTCAAAATATCTTTTGCCCATGCCGTAGCTCTTGATTTCCAAGATGAAGTTGCATTCGCAATAGCCGCGGCGTTAGCTTTAAACGCTTCAACTTCTCCGTAAAAACCATTTACATATTCTTTATACTGCAACATTTCATCATACCACTCAAGTGCAGTATTTTTCCATTCCTCAAGTTCTTTCCCACAGTTTGTAACATCATCGTCATACTTCAGAACTTCCGTAGCCCATTTATTCATACCTGAAAGCCATAAATTAGTATCATCCTCAATAATTTTTGCAAGTTCTCCCAGATGTTCTCCAAATACCTTATAATCCTTCTTCGCCTCTGCATAACCTCCGAGATACAAATCTGAAATTTCATTCGCATAACTATGAACCTGTAAAACATATTCATTAAAACTCAATCTTTCGGGATTCATTTCGGGTCTGGGTATATTACCAAGCTCTAAATCCTCTGTAAAATCGTGAAGTTGAACCTGCATAAGAGCAGCCATATCATCGTTATCGTTCTGAAACAATTCTCCAACCTGATCCTGCGCAAGATGAACCTCGGTATATAATGAATAAACATACATATACGAAAGCATCTGATTTACGTTATACTGCAAATCAACTATTTTTGTATACGCTTTTATGTATGTTTCTTCAGAAGCTTCATTGTTGATTATGAATTCTATATTAACCTTGGTGGGAGAGATTGAATTTACATCCACAACCTCCTGCGATAATGTTGAGGGAAACGATACAACCGCACAATATTCTCCCTTATCGTAACCCTCCTGTGCCGCCTGCGGTGAAACAAGAACAAATTCTTCTGCATTCAATTTCTGAATTATAGCTTCTGAATAGTTTTCTCTTTTTCCGTTATTATTTGCTCCTATATCCTGATTGACAACAGCGATAACGGGTTTTATGCTCTCGGCATATGCTTCTTCCTTTTTAATAGCATAAATATCCGTCTCTATTCCTACCCACATACCAACCGAAAACACGGTAAGAGCAGAAAATATAAATATAAGAATTCTGATTATTTTCATCTGTTATCCCTCCGGATGCTACATCAATAAATATATAATAAAATCAGGAACATAACGGTATTTTTATCTGTTTAGACACACCTTTGCAATAAGAAAATCCCATATCAATAACCTGCTTATAACCTCTGGGACTTTGGACTGAGAACATAGTCTGTTCAACAGGATTGCCGAGTATAATTGCGCTCTGAGCTTCTTTAAGATATTTTGTTATATTATCGTATCCACGCATTTTCGTCGGCATTGTAGAAGCAATGATAATCGCACCGCACTCTGACGCCTGCATAAAAACGGTTTCCATTTTGTTGCCGAGAGGTTTAATTATTTCGATAAATCTATCAACATCATCAATGATAATAAAGAAATCGGGCAGTTCGGAATAAAACTCTTTCGGTGTCATATTTCCTTCTGAAGCCTTATATTTTTCTGTTCTGTCTGACACAAAAGCCTCAAGTTCAGAATAGAAATGTGTTATATCATCTTCGTTGCAAGCATATGTGATATTTTCATTTCCCATATACTCCTTAAGTTCATAGCTTCTTGAATCCGAAATGAAAACTCTATGACTTTTCAACTGACTTATCGCCAGTTTCAATACATTTGTTTTTCCGCTCTGAGCTCCTCCAACAATTAAATGAATAGGCAGGATAGGATTAAATATCTGCACTTCGACATTTTCAGTGTCCATTCCGAATGCTATTCCGTTTGACTTATTTTCAGAAACCAATTGATTATAGCTGAGAACCTCAGGAATCATACGAATACCCTGTGCCTTGGGAGCAGTATTGTTGATACTGATGCTTTCGATTATATTTCCTATTTCGTCAACATAATGCATTTCATCTCTGAATTCAACGGGAAGATAGCACTGCATTATACACGCTTCTTTTAGTTTTACCAATGCCCTGCCCTTCACTTCAGGCAGTTTATAATTTGTTCTTCCAACCACAGAATTAATTTCGGATTCCTCAAACATAAACTGAACAATTCTGTTTTTTATACTGTTCAATACCGCATACTTGACAGAATTGATTCGAGATGCCGAAAACATCATATAAATTCCGACTCCTGTGCCGTCTCTCGAAAGTTTGGCAATAAACTCTTCAAACTCAAGACCTATTTCCTTTATGACATCATAATTATCTATCACAACTATAACAGCGGGAATTTTCTTATCTGACAAAGAGTTATACATTCTGAAATTAATTGCATTTTTTTGTGCAAACAAAGTCTTTCTCCGCCTTATTTCATTTGTAAGAATATTTACAAATTTATTTCTCTTTTCATCTTCGTCAAAAGAAATATAATCGGATGTATGAGGCAGATTTTTGAGTTGTATCAGTGCGGAATTTCCGAAATCAAGAATATAGAAATTGAGCATCTCTGGCGAGTTTTTGACAGCCAGAGTCAGCACTGTAAGTAGTTCTGTTGTTGACTTTCCAAAGCCTGAAGCCCCGAAAATAGCAAGATTTCTGTCTTTTTCAAAATCATGAACATATTCTTCCTGCAACTGTTTTTCAGGAATATCAACTATTCCTATAGAAACCTTCAAATCAAAATCCTCAATTTTTCCGACATCATTATCCACTTTGTAGATATGGTTGGAAACGATATTGTTACCAAGAGGTGGGAGCCATGGTTTTTCAACAGGTTTTGGCATCATAGCCGAATATATCGAATTTATATATTCAACAACAGCATCAAGCTGAGTAACCTTTGATTCTTCTCCGTCAGCTGTTTCGCTAAGATCCTTATTCACAAGTTGTCCCTGACCAAGACTGTTGATTAAATAAACCCTGTTGTCAAAACCTTGTTTAATTTCGTTTTCACTGTAAGAAGCACCGCTCCATGCAGATTGAAAGAGTTCGTATATTTCGTTGTTTCCGACCTGGAGATATGCTCGTCCGGGCTGAGTTATTCTCGCCGCGTCAGGAGTTTTTATTACTTCCCTACTATCCGATTCATCCTGAACTTTAAGAGCAAGTTTGAATTTAGAGTTACTCCATATCTGTTCATCAACAACACCCGTAGGTTTCTGCGTTGCAAGAATGAGATGCACTCCGAGACTTCGACCTATACGAGCCGCGCTGACCAGTTCGCTCATAAATTCCGGCTGTTCTTTTTTAAGTTCGGCAAACTCGTCCGATATGATAAAAAGGTGAGGCATAGGAATAATCGTTTCACCATTTTTGAACATTTTGGTATATTGATTTATGTTATTTACTCCCATATCGTTGAAAATACGCTGTCTTCTTGCAAGTTCACTCTTTATTGACGCCAGTGCTCTCATACTCTCACTGCCGTCAAGGTTTGTAATAGTCCCCAACAAATGAGGCAATTTCTCAAAAAGATTTGCCATTCCTCCGCCTTTATAATCAATAAGCAGAAATCCGACTTCATACGGATGAAAATTTACTGCAAGAGACAGAATATACGACTGAAGTATCTCTGATTTTCCAGAACCTGTTGTTCCCGCAACAAGTCCGTGCGGCCCGTGGGCTTTTTCATGCAAATCGAGATACACATAATCGTCTTTTCCGCGGACTCCCAACGGTACCGCCAGAGATTTAAAAGAAGAATTTTCAGACCAGAGTTTTTTTATCGGTATATCTTCAACATTTTTGACTTTATACATATCAAGAAATGAAATGCTGTCAGGCAAATGTGTTGATATACCGTTATTATGAATTATCGGTGCCAATGCTCTTGCAAACCATTCAAAATCCACTTTAGAAACATCTTCAAATGTTAAGTTTCTATTCGTCAACATCCCATTATTGATTAACAGTTTTCCGGCATCCATGCTGTCTGCCTGCAAAACGGTTTTGATATTTTCCGGCAAATTTGCTCTTGTATTGGTGGTGTATATTATACTGAAGCCCATGCCTTTAAAAGAGCTCTGAAGATATTCCATTATACTGTGATTTATCAGAAGTTTCGGATAATCGACAACAAAGATATAATGCGGAAGGAATATGCCGTCACTTTTGCCTTCGGCATTTTTCTGTCTGCGCTGTTTCAATATCTGAGATATATTTCCGAGTATCTGGTCGCGCTGATTTTCACCTGAAATTAGCCCCGAGATATTTATATTCTTAACCTTGAAATGAGGAAGCCACCTTACCCATTCAAACAAGTTATAATCTTTCTCGTCAACGAGCATTATAATTTCAATATCATGATAGCTTTGAAGATAGCATAGTTGAACAATAAGAGAGTTAAGACATCTTTCTGTTTCTTTTCTTCCTCCGATAATTCCAAGATGAGTTTCTTTTAAATCAATAACAACCGGAGCCCCGTTGACAGAAAGAAATTCAGGTACCAAATCCAGCATTTCTTTCTTTAATTCATCTTTATCCATATTGAGCAGATCATTTTTATATTTTACGCTATATGATGTCTCCGCATCTGCAAATCCCAATGAAACACATAAAAAATCATTATCATTTGAGGCTCTTTCATATAATCTGCTGGAGCATTCCTTTGTGAGCGATATTATCTCCGAGACGGATGGGTTGTGATATATAAGCGATTCTTTTTGTTTGCAATACGCGTTATAGAGTTCTTTTCTTGTATCAAGAAGATACTTGTTATATGTTTCTTCTCTGTTTTTTTCGTTTTCCTTACGCTCTTTTTTATCGCTGAAAAAAGTCGTAATCGAAAACACGAGTGACATCACCATTCCGACAGCGCTGATAAGCACATAAATTCCCCTGCCCATAATAATGCTCACAGCAACCATAACACATATCATTACCGCAGGTGGCAATATCATTTTTACAATCTCGCCCTTTTTTCGTTTTTCTTTCTGCGGAGGATCAAGTATTTCGATTGTGTCTGTAGGCTCTTTTTTTATTATTCTTGGAGATTTTTTGTATACAGGATATTCATCAAAAACTTTATTTCCTGAAATTTTATAACACAACCGACACTCATATCCCGTTCCGGAGCAGATAATCCCATCGGTTTCAGGAGAAAGTTTCATCTTACCCGCCAAAACAATATCCCCGATATTCAAATGATATCTTCCTTTTGATTTCTTTCTGCCGTTTACATATACAGATCCCCCGAACACTTCTATAAAAGCATTACCGATTGAAAAATTTATATCTTCATTAAGTGAAATATGTCTTTCTTTACCTTTTCCTATATAACAAACTTCATCTTTGGCAAAACTATAATGTTTTTCGCTGTTTTCAAACAACATTACTTCGAGTTCATCTATATTTGTTTGTTCATACATATTAATAAGAGTGCCGTTAAGATATACATCATCTTTATCGCACGCCACATCGAGACTTTTTCCATATATATCTTCATAATGAGCGTTTCTTTGTGCGGATATTTCAATATACTCTTCATCAGAAAAAATCAATATTGTTTTCAACATATCAATCCCCATTCGGTTTTATTGTTCTTCTGTCTGAAATTTTTCTGTCAGTTCTTTTATCTGACTTTCAAGACTGTTCAAAAGTTCCGTTTTTTCTTCTCCCGTTATTGAAGTATTGCCCTTTACATAAGCAGTTTTCTTTATGAGTGCAAATAAAAGAAGTTCATCATCGCCTATTCTCTGGGCGTAGTCTATTGCTTCATCAAAATTCAGGCGTCCTATTTCAATCCAGTAGCACATTACTCTTTCATCGGTTTTTAGCGTAATACCCGATAAAATATGCTTTTTCTGTTCTTCGGTCAGACTCTCTGTTATTACATATGAACGAGAAAGAATGTATTTCTCATGCTTTTGTATCTTATCAATTTCGATATTACTCATTGAATTTTGCACCGCAAGATAATCTTCTGAAATATAAGCATTATTAGCAGAAATAACATTATCCCTATAGGGAATTTCAATAAACATAAGTATATATCCCACAACACAGGAAAAAAGCGTAATCAGCGACAAAACAGGAATAGCTATTCTTGATGCAATAACCTTTCTTTTGCTTATGATTTTCTTGTTATCCCTGATATCCTTTTCTTCTTCAGAATATGCTTCCATTAGTACCGATTTAATTTGCTCTGCACTGCTGCAACCGGAAATATCTTTAAGCAGTTTCTTTTTTCGGAACAAATCATTACCGCCGAGATAATAATCATCATAGGAATATTTTGGATATAAAACAGAAGCAATAAGCGCTTTATACTCATTTATAAAATCATCATTTCTTTTAGAAACATTTCTCTCAATTACCATAGGATATGAATTTATGTCGTAAACAAGATTTGACGGAGCAAGAGAAAACGAATACATTTTTCTTAAATCAGCAAATCCCGAACAGTTAATAAGGCAACGCAATTTTTCAGCTCTGGTTTTCTCTGATATATTGCTAAACTGTTCTGTTTCGCATAAATCAAATTTCAATGTTACAGAATTTCCGTTTTGTTCCAATCCGCACGGAACAAGCATTTTATTGTTGTATACAAGAAATGAATACTCATCTTCCGACAAATCCAGTTCATTTTTAAGATATGTTTTTTCCGTAATGCTCATATAAAAGTCCTCTTTCCGATGTATCGTTATTTCACGCCGCTCAGTATATCTCCGCTGAATATTCCCGCTTCTTCAAAAGTAAGATATTTACTTACTGCCCGATTGTTAATATATGACTTAAAAAAATGAATATCGGTATCATCTATTGATCTGATCCTGGATTTCAGTATTTTTATACACTCATATATTCTCTGACGGTTATCAACCCGTATATCATAGTTCTTATCGTTTATTATTATTGAAATTGTAATATACATCCGTCCTTTTCCTCCGTTTCCTGTTTATCAAGCCCAATGTTAACAAGCAACTCAAAATCCCCGACAAAACCAAAATGGCACCGACAAAAAGTATGTTAAAATGTTCATCGGTCGTTTCGGTATCTTCCAAAAAATCATAGTAGTTGTTCTCAGTAAATAAAAAATTTGATGTGTCAGGAAGATTTTTGGGAATAAACGACAGAAATTCAGCATTCTTATTGTCAAGATTAAGATCGTTCACCAATTCTTTTGTCTTGACCTCGGTATTTTTATTGTTTTCAAACTTAATATGTTCACTGCTGTCAGTTAAAATATCAATATTATATTTACTCGTGATAGCAACTGAATTATATTGTTTTTGGGTAATTCCTTCTTTATAGACAGGCAAATCTGTTTTATCTTCTGCATTCAAATGTATAGGAATAAGCAAAAACATCGAAGCACAAAGGAGAAGCCCCATAAGTTTTTTCATATCAAATCCCCCATCTAATCTATGCAAATAAGCCCCCATAATTGCAGACGCAAATTACAGGGGCTGTGAAAC
>CALZLD010000002.1 GCA_945788225.1 uncultured Clostridia bacterium | reverse complement strand
GACGTCACCCTTTCACGGTGAAATCATGGGTTCGACTCCCGTACGGGTCACCACAAACAAAACTCACAAACAGCGTATGCTCGTTGGTTGTGGGTTTTATTTTTTTGTCTGAATGTGGGGTGTTCTTTATTTGTTCTTTGGTGGTGGGAGGGGTGATTTTCTTTAAACGGCAGAACTGTCTGTTATAAGGAAAAATAAAAGCGTTGAGTGGTATGCTCAACGCTTTTTGTTGTGTAAGGCGGTTTCTCATAATGTAATGTGGGGGAAAAGTCTTGTTCTGTTGACACAAAACAAGACTTTTTAAAATACTTTATCCACAACTTAAAACAAACTATTATGTTTTATACATCCTCAATTTTATAAGCGATAATGAGCTTAAATACTATGAAATATACAACTGCAACGATAGTGGCTGTCAGCATACTTCCTGTCCATCCTAACGCAAAGCCGAAAGCGCCTACACTACCTATCATAACAGTTGCTGTAAAAAATCTGTAAAGCAAACCGCCAAGAATAGGATTTCGAGGAATGAATAAAATTATAAGATTAAAAAGAACGATGATTGCAAGTATTATTTTCTCTGATATTGAAATGAATGGTAATAGAAAAAGAGAAAAAAACGCGAGGATAAATGAACTTATTGGAATAAATTTTCTGGAAGACGACGAAGACGAGTGGTAAGAAGATTTGATATTTTGGGTACTCGGAGTGATTGAAGAATAAGAATTACTGTATTGGCTTCCTGAGCTGATTTCCTTCTTCTTCGGCATTTCTAAATATTCGCCGCCTAAAATACTGTGTCTGATAAATGCCGGTCCGTCCTTAGTTTCTAAGTAATCGCCGCCTAAAATGCCGTGTCTGATAAATGCTGGTCCATCTTTAGTTTCTATGTACTTGTCCCCGAAAAAATTACTTTTTACATCATAACGCTTTTCCAAAATAAATCTTCCTTCCTTTTAATTCAAGCTTTTGGCTCTGAATTATTCTATTATACTGATTTTCTCAATATTTATAAGCTTTTATCAGAATAATCTGCCCAAAATCTGACCGATAGCTTCGCCCGTTTTTTGTTTTAGTTCCTGCTTATATCTTTCTTCTGCTTCGGCTTTTGCACTTGAAGTTTTTGTCCAGTTCGGACCTTCCATTGTTCCGTAATCGGTTGTTTTTCCGTTTTGGTCTGCTTCTGTAAAAGTTCCGTAGACAAGCTTGCCGTTCTCAAATTCACCTTCAACCCATATCATACAGTCATCAACATTCATATGGATGTTTTCATAAAACGAACCTGTTCCGTGGAAATAATTGTTTTTAAATTCCCCTTTGTACGCGCGTTCATTGTTATTAAAATAATCATATACTGCATATTCGCCATAGCCTTCAAAATTTCCGTTCACCCAATCGCCTGAATAATATATCTCACATTTTTCGTTATCCGTCTTGCCTTTGAAGGTGCCTTTTCCATGCGGTGCATTCGATTTCCATTCTCCTGTATATGTACCTATGTAATCTCCGATTCGATATTCCATATTTTCAACATTTTTTGAGGGTATCGGGCAATCGTGCTGTAATAAAATACTAAGCTGATTTCTGAGTTGTTCAAGTTCTTCTTCTTTACTGTCAAATTCGCGCGAGCCTTCCATATTACGATTTGCATGAACATAAGCATTGAGTTCTTCGATTTTTGCCTGCATTTCAACTATCTGCTCACATTTTTTGCATTTCTTTTCACCGATATTGCAAGCAGAAAGAGAAATAGTTATTACCATTACCATAATTATACACATAACCTTTTTCATATTAACATCTCCTATATCATTATTTTAATTTCCGCTGAAGAATACCGTTTCAAGATATCCGTCAAGCATTGCTTCTCCACCGTAAGCCCATTTTACAATCTGATTTTCGCCGAACAATTCATCTATTTCAGCTTCGCTTTTTTGTTCCAGCTCTTCATAAGCTACCCCTGCAAGATTGTCGCCGAAAAGAGCGTGATAATAGCCTGAATCCCATAGTGCTCTGTTTGAATCGGAAACTGTTTCTTTGATTTTATATCTTACCGTTTCCGCAAGTACTGCTTTAAAAAGGTTTACAGCGTTCTGTTCAAATGTTACCGATGACGCATTTGCTTCGCTTATTGCAGCCAGCAATGTTCTCTTAACTTCCCTGAGCAGTTCCGTCCTGTTTATAAGATAATCCTTTTCTTCATTGAACTGCTTTTCCGTCATTGCTCTGTAATTTCGGTTGAGCGATGTTTCCTTAACCTGAAGAGCAATGACTTTATTGCTGACCTTATCGCTTACAACCATTGAAACGCGGATTTTCCCGTTATTTCCGTTGATAACTGATTTTCCGTCATTCAACAAATCAACAATACTCATCCATTCATTTTTGAAATCCTCTTCAATCTGATAAATTTCTTCCAGCATCTCATCGGTAATTACCACATTGTTATATCTCCAATCGTGATAAAGTCTGTTGTGGTATTCTTTATCGGTACATTCTCCGACATATCCGCAGAATGTGCAGCAAGTATCGGGTTCGGGATTTTTTCCATATATTCTGTCTTTACATATAGGACAATCGGGATCGTTGCATACAGTAACGGATTTTTCTAAAGATTTTGCATTTTTTATCCACATGGCAGGCCGTATTCCGAAATATTCGTTCTCAACCCACATACCGGCAAGCGATATCTTTCCGTTTATATCTATGTATGAGACCGCGTCCTGAAATTTACCGGGGGTACGAAGTGCCCATGAATTTGAACGGGGATCGGAAACGCTTCCGCTGATATTGTAAGCAATTCTCTCTTTATTGCAGTCATCTGAAAATTTTTCTTCGCGCGAACCGAGCTGTGCTTCATACAGCATACTGTCTTTGCCGTCCTCGCTGTAATATTTCATCACATCGTCAATACTCAGAAGAAAAATATAATCTTTGGTGTCATTTCCTCCATCGCTGAACGCCTCGCCGTCTTGAGCGGAAAAATCCCAGGGATTATCGGGATTGCTGTTTTTTACGGACATTATCCTTTTTCTGTCTTTTTCGCTGAAACTGTTGTAAAAATCGCTGTTAAGATATTTTCTCAAATCACAATTCTCCCAAGTTACCTCCTCAGCAGTATTGTTGTATGCTCTGAAATCAAGTATGCGTTCGCTTATAACCAAAGCGTTTCCGTTCTTGACATCAAGCACATGCCAATTGTATCCGCCAAAGCTGACATAATCGCCGGGCGATGTTCTTCCTCCTCCGGACCCACCTGACTCCGTCGTGCCTGCCGTGCATGCAGAAAGCATCGCCGTCATCAGAAATGCCAGTATTGTCGCTATTAGTTTCTTCATAGTTATAACCTTTCTCCTTTCATATTATTTTTTTCTTTTTTGACAAAACATTCTATTTTTCATTCTACCATAAAATATAGCTGTTAGCAATAGTTATTATATCTAAAAGATAGTGTATTTTTATAGCGTATAGCTATATACTATATGTGTAGAATAATCGTCAGGGCGGTAAGTATATGGATTTGGCTGAAATAGGCAAGAGAATAAAGTACGAGAGAAAACGGCTCGGCATCTCTCAGGAAAAACTTGCAGAAATGATAAATGTCACTTCGCACTATATCTATGAGATAGAGCGCGGAACAAAAGCGATGTCGCTTGAAACGCTTGTGAATTTATCGGACGCGATGAATTTATCGACAGATTACATTCTGTTCGGAAAGCTTAAAAACGATAAAACCATTTTATTTGAGAAACTCAGCAGGCTGAGCGACGAACAGCGAATGAGAGCCGAGGACGCTTTCAACGCTCTGTTCCCCTATATAAAATAGTTGTTTTTCCCTCACAAACAGCGTTATGCCGTTTGTGAGGTTTTTTGCTCGTTTGTTTTCATCCCTCCTTTCTTGATTATTGGTTATCGTCCCCGTAAGAACTTACCTTGCTTACGGTCAAGGCGATGGTTGGTCATCGTCCCCGAAGTTTTCGGCTTATGACTTCGGTCACAGCAATGTTCGGACCATTGCTCGCCGGAACTACTTTCTTACACTCGGTTCCGGGCAAGTGTACTGTTCTGTTTTCAAGGTTCTGTATGTATTATATAACCCTTTATTTTCTTTCCGAAAATTTTGCGGAAAAAAATCCCGTTCTCAATGCCTTTTTAAGACACTGAAAACGGGATTTTATCTTTCGGTTAAACAATTCCCTTTCGCTTATCCGATATTTTTATCTGCTCTGCCACTTTGTTCTGTTTTTTGCGGTATTCTTCCCCCTGCTTTTGTTCTTTATTGAGTAACTTTTCTTCTCGTTTTGAAATAAAGTACGGTATGAAACATTCCTCTGCCCCATTGGGAAATTTATCGCTGTTGGCATAGGGGTATTCTTCATAAAATTCCTCGCCCGACGCTGTTATCCTGAATTTATTAAAGGCATCTGCTACCGACCTGAAAATCTCTTTTATATTATAGTATAAAATAACTTCCTCGGGATAATAGTCTTCATCTTTATCTGCACATTCAAAGCTTATTATGCAGACAAAGCAAGAGACCTTGCTGTTTTCCTGCGGTTGAGGAATTCTCTTTTCGCCTATGATATATATTCCCGCACCCGTGTTTTTATCGATAAAAAGCGGAACAAAAGCGTCTCCCCGATTTTTTTCGTTCAGCATAATTCTGTAAAGGTCGGTGCATTTTTTTATGTATTCGTCGTCTATATTTGCAATGTTCGTGACAACTTCATCACCGTCAATGGTTTTGTCGCGTCTGCGGAACTCATACAGCATTTCAAACTCGTCAATATATCCGTCCTCTTTTGTGCGTTTTGATTTGACCTTTGTTGATTCGCTATGCTCTTTTTTTGCGTTGGACCTGTATCCCAGCGAATAGAAGAAATCGCTCACGCAACCGATAAGAAATCTTTGTTCATATAATTTTTCGGCGTTGTCTATCATTTCTTCTCCCGATATGTTTTCATATTTTTTGGGCAGATAATCCTTTGTTCTGACAAGCTCTCTGAATATGTCTGTATATTCCTCCTCTGAAATGACATTGTTTTTAAGAGCAAGATATGCTCCCCTTAAAAGAGTATATTTGTCAAGCTTTTTTCTGCCCCTGTATTCAAAAAGAGCAAACCTGTCACGAGAGATAATTTCCGCACGGATATCCTTTCTGCTTTTTAAATACTGATAAATAAAACTTTCTTCCTTTTGGTCAAAGAAGCAATAATCGTCCCAGAGGGCGTCATAAAATTCATCTTTTCTGTTAATCATTTATATGCCCCCTCTTTTTCATTTCACGCTTTATCGTTCCGACAAATCTTTCTGCCTTAAAATCTATTGCTGAGATTGCCTTTTCATCGGACAACGCAGAAACTCCTTCGCGATACAGAAAAAGGTCGATTATTTTTTCAATATCCTCCGCAAGAGATAAACGATAATACATATTCTTATTGAAAAAAAGCTCACGGAATCGCATATATCTTTTCACAAAAAGCTCGGGGTTGACAACGGACTTTTGCCACTTAGGGTTAAATTCCTCACGGCATTTAAAAGCCTCGTCAAGCTCTTTTTTAAATTCATCGGGCAGATCGTTTTCGTCAGATTCCGTTTCTTCGTTATCGTAAATCTGCTCGGTTTCCTCCAAAGAGCTTTCACCGTGAAATTCTTCTTCCTCCGATTGCCTTTCCTTTAAAAGACGGTCGTATTCATCGGGGTATTCCGATAAAATCGTCCTGCCTGTGATGAGCATATAGGCAATATCGCAGTTTCTGATAAATCCGCCGTCGTTAAGCTCCGCCCAGTAATATCTCAGCCAGTCGTCCTCGTCGTTCTGACAAGCCTCAAATTCATAGAACAGCAGTTCTTTTGTATCTGACATAATAAAATTGTTTTTATGCTTTGCAAGAGCGATAATATCCGCAAAGGTCTCAGATTTTCTTTTGACATACTTGCTGTATTCGTCATACTCGGCAATGCCTAAGATTGCACAATACAAAAAGCACTCGTACAGCTCCTTATTACTGTCCGCAAGATAGCTGACGGTGAGAATGTCGTTTATAAATTTGTCAAGCTTTTTTTCTGATATTTTTCCGTTTTTTGCAGTTATATACGGATAAAATGATATATTTCTTCCGCAGACAAGATTTAGTGCGGTATCAATCTGCTCTTTGAATAACTGTTTTCTTGCTCTGAAAACAACGGTTTCGTCATAAGACAATTTCTTTGCCACATTCATTCCTCCTTTTATATTATTTATTGTATTTTATGTTGATTTTACCATATTACCTTGCTTTTTTCAACTTTTTGCGGTTATTGTCATTATAATTCCGTTAAAAAGATTTCCGAATATTTTACGGATATATTTGTGATTGGAGTTTTTGTATAGCTACAATAAAAATATGAAGGTATTTAAGATAACCCGTGAAAATGTCATGATGAAAAAATTGCAATGAATATGATTTTGTCGACAAAATGATTGATTATCTTAGTTGAAGAATAAGCGTATAATTACAAAATAATATTTTACTGAGATATATTTTACACACTTTATATGTTACAATAAAAACAGACATAAAGGAGGGGTAGTATGATAAATTTATGTTTCAGCGGTTCGGCTGAGGGAACTCTGCGGTTTTTCTATAAAAACTTTGAAATAGAAAGCAAATCAATCTGCTGTGCCGAGCTTGCTCTTCACGGCGGAGATATCAGTATTCCCTTTGATATAGAAAAAAGACGGAGCTACCTTGATATACCTTATTACAAGAATTATACTAACAGAATCAAAAGAGACATATCTAAGTTCAACAGAAAATTGAAAAAGTGCGATGCTTTGTATATCTGGTTTTGTCGGACAAACATAGACGAACATCTTGGAATGATGTGGGCGGTAAATTATGCAAAGGATATTGTCGGTGATATTTATCTCTGCGACTGTACAGAATACGGCGACGGTCTTGGTCTGATGCAGAACTATAATCCGAACTATCATTTTTCAGTCAAAAAACACAAGTTGTCCCGTTGTGATACAGAAAAAATATCTGACGAATGGCTAAAACTATGTAACGAAAACAGCGGACTCCGTATTCTTGAAAACAAAAAGCCTGTCTCAAAACCCATTGATTATTTTGATGAACAGATTTTTGGATTAGCGGGAAAAGAAACGATAAAGGTAACAAAAATTCTTCAGCCGATGTTATGCAGAGAAGAATCAAGATTTATGTTTGCGTTTATTCTTAACCGCATTGATTATCTTATCAAGACAAATAAGTTTATTCTTGTCAAGGAAGGATATATTGACAAAAGACTGAAAGCGCTTTATAAATCGGATATAAGAAAAAACGAGGATAAATTCGATTTATCAAAATAAAGGCACCCTCAGCTTGAATGATATACTGCAATATGGTATAATAACCCTGAAAACGACAAATTTCATCTTTCATCGAGGTAAAAAGAATGAGCGAATTTTACATTGAGACAAAATCAAACGGAGAAGTGCTCCCCAAAAAAGGGAGCAACAGTCGTTCGCCTTATGAGCATCAGAAAAAGGCGATGGCAAACCTTGACATTATAAACAGAAACGCATCTTACAGCACCCTTATCGTACTTCCGACAGGCGGCGGAAAGACCTATACTGCGGCGGTGTGGCTACTGAGAAACGCTATCGACCGCAAAAAGAAAATTCTTTGGATAGCGCACAGACAGACTCTGCTTGACCAGGCGGCAGAGACTTTTCAGAACCACGCGTATTCCGAGCTTATTCCCAGCATTTCCTCATTCCGATACAGAGTGGTATCGGGCGCTCCCGAACATGACCGAACGATTGATATAGAAAGCAAGGACAACCTGCTTATCATAAGTAAGGACAGTATCGGAAGGAATTTATCTGCTCTGGACAAATGGCTCAAAGGCGAGGAAGAAATATATTTTATCGTCGACGAGGCACATCATTCAACGGCAAAAACATACCGCAAGGTTATCGACTATGTAAAAAGCAAGGTTAAGAATGTAAAACTCATTGGGCTTACCGCAACGCCTTTTCGTACCGTAGAAAACGAGCAGGGACTGCTTGCAAGAATTTATACTGACGGAATTGAAAACGGTGTATTTGTTCACAACAAAAGCGGAATTACATATCAGATTTCGCTGAAAGAACTGATAAACAGACAGATTCTCTCTCAGCCGATAATTGAAAGTTACAATACGGGCGAAGACTACGGCAAATTCATCGGTGCAAAGGATTTGGAAACAATCCAGAGGCTTGACATTCTTCCCGAAGACCTTGCAGATGAAATGGTAAATAACGCTGTCCGCAACAAGTTTATTGTGGAAAAGTTTGTCGAAAACAAAGAAAAATACGGTCAGACAATCGTGTTTGCTCTTAATCGCAGCCACGCTATTGCACTTTCGGCACTTTTCAATCATTACGGCATAAAAGCGGGATATGTTGTATCGTCTGTAAGGGACGCTGTAACGGGCGTTTCAAGAAGCAGAGAGGACAACAATCAGGTCTACGAAGCGTATCGCAAAGGCGAATTGCAGGTTCTTGTCAATGTCAACATTCTGACAGAGGGTGTCGACCTGCCGAAAACCCAGACGGTATTTCTCACAAGACCTACCGTTTCAAAAATACTTATGACGCAGATGATAGGCAGAGCGTTGCGAGGAGAAAAAGCGGGCGGTACAAAGAACGCTTATATTGTCTCATTTATCGACAACGGACTTGACAAGATTGCGTGGTCTAACCCCGAATCGATATTCGAGGGCAACAATGATTTTGCAGATTCAAAGACCGAATATGAAAAGCGTGACATTCGCTTTATCGCTATTTCAAAGATAGAGGAATTTGCAAAAATGCTCAATGATTCCGCCGATACAAAGGAACTTGAAAAGATAGAATTCACAAAGCGTATCCCGCTTGGAATGTATGCATTCACATATCTTGAAAAGTCTGATGACAAAACAGATGGCGCCGATGTTTCATATCAAGTTATGGTGTATGACAGCACACAGAAAGCGTATGAACAGCTTATGGAATCATTGCCTGTTTTGTTTAAGGAATACGGTGTTGAAGATGAGTATCTTTCAAAAGAAGTTCTGTCTGGAATGGCAGAAAGGTGCAGGAACACCTTCTTCCTTGGCGAAATGATACCTCCCTATGATGAAAAAGACATTATCAATATCCTCAAATACTATGCTCAGTATGAGGTTGCTCCCGTGTTCTACACCTTTGATGACCTTGATAAGAGCAAGATTGATGTATGCGTCATTGCAAAGTATATTGTCGAGCAGAGAATGGATCCTATCACACAGTCCGAATACATTCAAAAGCTATGGAACGACGGCGACGATAATATTCTCAGGCTGTTCTTTGGCAGACAGAAATATTTCTACAATCAACTTAACAGAGAGATTTTAAGAATAACCTCGCCCTATCTTTTTGAAGAGGACGACGACAATGTTGTCTACGGCAAAAGACAGCTTGAAGATATGCCTCTTTATGAGATTGGCAGAATAAATCCGCAATATGAAAAGGAACTTCGCGACAGAGCTTTTGAATCGGCAAAAACGCCCGACGGAATGTATACCTGCGCTTGTTGCGAAAAGAAATATCCCAACCGCATAATGTTGCAGGTTGACCATATTGTTCCGATGAACAAGGGCGGTAAAACTGTTCCGGAAAATTTACAGGTACTTTGTCGGTTCTGTAACGGAGAGAAAGGCGATACATAATGAAAAACTATCTGTATTCTCCCTATGAATTGGCGGTTATTTTTCAGTATCACGGCATTGACATTGTCCGTATCACTGAAATACTTGAAAATATCTATCGATATGACAACGCATTTATTCAGCCTGAATACCGACACAACCGAAAAAAGTTTATTCTTGATGTTATGGACAGAATGAACTATCTGAATAATCAGGCGCAGTTTGAGCTTGAACGGGATGACATAGACAAAGATTTGTCGGATTTCGGACTTATCAACAGCAGTGGCGACACAGACTCCGAAAACACAGTCGCTCACCTTATCTTCAAGGAATTGCGAATAAGGATACTTTATATCAACAGACAAGGATACGCAAAAATGAAACTCCGCACTTTGCTTTCCGAACTCGGATACAAAAAACGCTCTCCGATTGTCATTGATTATATCGTTGATTGTCTGCTATTCTATCACATTTCAATTTCACTTCGGGATAACGCTCCCTGCGAGATAGACAAAATTAACCTCGATGAAACGGTAGTGTTCAGAGTGGTGTAAAAAGAAACCTCACAAACGGCATAACGCTGTTTGTGAGGTTTTTTTACTATCGCCATTCTGAGTAAAATATAATCCGAATACAATATATTTCGGAGTCGTGTCAGAATTATTCCGCGTGACACACATTATTCAGGGTAAGACATTTTTTATTTTAGCGGAATATTTCAAAAGGGGAAAACAGCATATAGTTATTCTTAGAAAAAGAGCATAAGACTGCGGCGTCGGCTATGCCGACCACATTGCTGAAAAACTGCAATGTGTCACCGCCCATTATGCTCTTCCCCTTTTTGAGCCGTTTCTCCAAAGCGTAAGCTGAGGCAACGGCGAAGAACCGCGTAGTTATGTGCGTAGCATTGGTTGACCATAGGTCAACTCGCACGGTAATATGCAGGTCAACTTTTTCAACTTAGTTGACTTATGGCTTACAAATGGCGTATTTGCGTAGTTCATTTTTAGTAAAAATCAACTTATTGTTTTCTTCGTGTCACGCGGTTGAAAAAGTTGACTTGAGGTAAAATTGAGTTCAAATTTGTCAGGCGGGATTCATAAATGCTTATTCAAAAATTATTTATTGATAGTTTAAGTGTGTCGTCAAGCAAATTATGGTGACGGAAAAATATAGTTTAATTGGTGTCTCATTTTGTTACAAAATAGTAGCTGTTTTGGTGTAAATTCGGTGCAAAAATGGTGCAGTATTTTATAGTGTGCTTTTTTGTTACATAAAAGTCGCAGTTTTGTTACTTTTTTGGATAATCGGTTTTATAATGTACAATTTTGTTACAAATAAGGTGAAGTTTTGTTACAAAAATGGTGCGTTTTTGAATCAATAAAATTCTGTTTAAGATATTCTCCCCTATTTCATTGAAGATAACGGACATTTTGTCAAAAAAACAGATGTTTTTCCTTGATAAAATGTGTAAAATATGCTATGATTACTGTGTATAAGAGAACTGCTCTGAAAGGAGTTTATATGAAATACACAACGATAAAACCATTTGTAAAGTGGGCAGGCGGAAAAAGCCAGCTCCTCAATGACATTCGGGCAAAGTATCCCGAAAAGATAGATAAATACTGTGAGCCGTTCGTTGGTGGTGGAGCAGTTCTTCTTGATGTACTTGCCAACTGTCATCCAAAGGAAGTACTGATTAACGATATAAACGCTGAACTTGCCAACACATACTCACAGATTAAGAATAGCGTTGATGAGCTTATAGAAATGCTTTCTGAAATGCAGGAAACCTTCTGGGCAAAGAATGACAACGGCCGTAAGGTTATGTATCTTGCAAAGCGTGAGCGTTTTAATGACCTGAAAGTTAACGGAGATGAGCAGATTAATCTTGAAAAAGCAGCGTTATTCATTTTCTTGAACAAGACCTGCTTTAACGGTCTTTATCGTGTTAACCACAAGGGGCTTTTCAATGTTCCTATGGGTGCATACAAAAATCCGCCTATCTGCGATGCTGAAAATCTCAGGCTCATAAGCGGACTTTTGGAAAATGTGCAGATAAAATGCGGAGATTACAGCGAATGTGCTGATTTTATTGACGAGAACACTTTTGTATATATCGACCCGCCTTATCGTCCGCTTACTGCGACAGCCTCGTTCACTTCTTATTCAGAGAATGAATTCGGTGATAAGCAACAGATTGAACTCGGCAGGTTTGTTGATGAAATCTCGGCAAAGGGCGCAAAGGTTGTTGTCAGCAATTCCGACCCGAAGAACAGCGATGAAAGCGACAGTTTCTTTGATGATTTGTATTCAAGCTACACGATTATGCGTGTTTCTGCCAAGCGTATGATTAACAGCAAGTTAATCGGCTATATAGTTGCATAAATAATGATTGGATAGTGTTGTTATGAAGAAAAAATATACTGTTATAATCGAGGAAACAGTTTCAAATGTTTTTGAAATTGTTGCTGATGATGAAAAACAAGCCAAGTCTATTGCTTCAGAAAAGTATAAGTCAGGCGATTTTGTGCTTGTTCCGGGTGAACTAGTGGCAAAACAAATTCAGGTTTGTAATAATGGCGACATTTTGATAGATTGGGAAGAATTCTAATGAACTTTAATTTTGATACTTCACTTGCAGAGAACTATAAAAGTAACTCACAAAAAATTCGTGTGATGAGTGAAAGTTGGGTTGGAAAAAATATATTTTGTCCCATATGCGGAAGCTCCCATATTTGTAATCTTAATAACAATATGCCAGTTGCTGATTTAAAATGTGACAATTGCGGTGAAATATATGAATTAAAAAGTAAACAAGGTAAGGTCGGAAGTAAGATAAACGACGGAGCGTATTCCACGATGCTAGAGAGAATAAACAGTTCAAACAATCCTAATTTGTTTATAATGAATTATTCCGATAATTATCAAGTTACAGACCTGTTGCTGATTCCGAAATTCTTTTTTGTTGAAAGCATAATAGAAAAACGCAAGCCTCTTTCTCCTACTGCAAAAAGGGCAGGTTGGGTCGGGTGCAACATTTTGTTTGGAGATGTTCCCATACAAGGTAGAATTAAAATTATCGAAGACCAACAGGTGTATAATAAAACAGAAATTGTAAAAAATTATGACCGAATAAAAAAACTACAAACTAACAATCTTGAAAGCCGAGGATGGCTTATGGATGTTCTTAACTGTGTCAATGCCATAGATACTACTGATTTTTCACTTAAAGAAATTTATGCCTTTGCTGAACAACTTCATAAAAAACACATTAATAATCATAATGTGGAAGCAAAAATAAGACAGCAACTTCAATTTTTGAGAGATAAAGGATTTATCGAATTCACAACAAGAGGTCATTACAAGAAATTATTATAGTAACAACCCCACTGGTCATTCCCCAAGCGTGGCGATTGGGCTACCCACGATGCAAAGTGGCGAGGAAACTGGTCGCCGTATATTCCGAGAAATATAATTCTCCGCTACTCAAAAGAGGGGGATTTGGTTCTCGACCAGTTCGCAGGTGGCGGAACAACGCTTGTTGAAGCAAAGCTCCTCAACCGTGATATAATCGGCATTGATATAAACGATGGCGCTCTTGAACGATGCCGAGAAAAAGTATCGTTTGACTATGAACCTGCAAAGGGTAAGGTCTATATCAAAAAGGGAGATGCCCGTAATCTTGACAGTATTCCCGATGAGAGCATAGACCTTATCTGCACTCATCCTCCCTACGCTGATATTATCAAATACAGCGATGGCATTGACGGAGATTTATCTCAGCTTAAAGTCAAGGATTTTCTTGAACAGATGAAGCCTGTTGCAGCTGAATGTTATCGGGTGCTGAAGAAAGGAAAATTCTGTGCTATTCTTATGGGAGATACCCGTCAAAAAGGCTGTATGATTCCGATGAGCTTTGATGTTATGAAGATTTTTCAGGATGCCGGTTTTACGCTGAAAGAAACTATTATCAAGGAACAGCACAACTGCAAAGCTACGGGATACTGGAAAACAAATAGCGTGAAATATAATTTCTTGCTGATTGCACATGAGTATTTGTTTGTGTTCAGGAAATGATAACATATATAACGGACATATATAGGCGAATATACATATGGCGTAATATGTAGTTTATTTTAATCTTGCAATGAATTGTAACAGAAATAAAATTTATTTACTTAGGCCTGCATATCTTCACAATGGTTTTGATTTCATTGTTCTTTCGCTTTTTTCACTGACTATTGCGCTATTGCAAACTTTTATTTATTTCGAAATAATAATCCTGCCGAAAACTTAATTCGGCAGGATTATTTTTGTATATAAATCGGAACAGTTTTAAAACCCGTTGCTGTTCTTATTCGTCTTATAAATATAAATCAAAAAGAAAGAGGTAATCTATATGAAAGAAACAAAACTCAATAAAAACGGCTCCTACGAAATATCCACATACAACTCAAACGGCAAACTTATAAACCAGAGCGTTCACTACTCTGACGGAACTCTTGGCAGATACACTGTTTACAAAAGAGATGAGTCGGGCAAGCTTGTCAGGGTATATGAACACAACGCAAAAGGTACAACCAAGCTCATTAAGGAATACGACCGCAACGAAAATGAAATCAAATCGTCAAGATATGTGGACAACAAGCTTGTTTCATACACAATAACAAAAAGAGATAACAAAGGCAACATTGTCAAGTCCACTTCATACAATTCTGACGGCAGTATAGAATCAATAGATACATACGAACAGGGCAGAATAGTCCGGACGGACAACATATACAACGGATTTCTTGACTTCTATACTATATATGAAACAGATTGTCACGGCAAGAAGGTGCGCTCAAAGACCTATTCAATAGAATATTCATCCGTTGATGTGACCGAATATGACGAGAACGGGCAAACCGCAAAAATATATAATTATAAATATGATGGTTCGTTAAACTCATACTTCGTTCACATTCATGATGAAATCGGAAACACAATCAGGGCGGTATATTATTCCCCGAACGATGAAGTCAGGAGCGTGCTTGAATTTTCTCCCGATGGTCGTCTTGAAAGAATAATTGAGTTTGAGGGTGTTTCTGATTAGACATTTCGGTACAATATTTGACAAAAACACTTTAATATGCTAAACTTTTTTCATACCCACCCCGCAGAAAAATATCTGCGGGGTAATTGAAGTTTAAAAGATATGGAGGATAATATGGAAAAGAAAGACATAGCCTCGCTTGTTGAAAGAGCGAAAAACAAGGATAAATCCGCTCTCGGTGAGCTTTACAACGCAACCCACAAGCAAGCGTATTTTGTTGCAATAAAAATGACAAACAACGAAGATGACGCAATGGACATCTTACAGGACAGCTATGTAAAGGCGTTCACAAAACTTGACAAGCTTGAAAATCCCGAACAATTTCAATCGTGGTTCAATCAGATTGTTGCAAACGGTTGCAGAGACTTCTTTAAAAAGAAAAAGGCAATATATTTTTCAGAAACCGAAGATGAAGACGGCGGAACAATAGCCGACACATTCGAGGACGACGATGAAAGCATAATGCCCGATAAATCTCTTGACAACGAAGAAACAAAGCGTCTTGTGATGAAGATAATTGAGGGACTTTCGGAAGAGCAAAAGCTTTGTGTGCTTATGTATTATTATGAAAATATGTCTGTTGCGGATATAGCCGAGTCCCTTGAATGTTCAACGGGAACAGTAAAATCAAGGCTTAACTATGCAAGACAGAAGATAAAGTCCGAGGTTGAAAACCTTGAAAAGACACAGGGCATCAAGCTTTACAGCATTGCTCCGATACCTTTTGTTATCTGGGTACTTACAAGAACAGCCGAGGCAACCGTTGTTCCCGAAAGCGTTACAGCGGCAGTTCTCGGAACAGCCACAACCGCCGCAGGAGCAACAGCGGCAGGTGCAGCAGGAACTGCAGGAGCTGCTACAACAGCGGGTACAGCCGCAGGAACAACAGCAGGTACGGCAGGAACTGCTGTGGCAACGGCTGCTACAGGCAAGATTATCGCCGCAGTTACGGCAGGCGTTCTCGTTGTCGGAGGAGGCACCGCCGCCGCAATTACTGTTGCAAAAGCGAATAATGAACCCACTGCGGTGGTGGAGAGTACCTCTGTTGAAGATACTCTGATAACATCAGAAGAACCGACGCTTGAAAACGGAAGATTAAAGGAAATATACGACTGGGATGGATTGTATATACAAGAGTATGATGAAAACTTTGTTCTTGTAAAAGAAAGTTATTATGACTATAATGGTGATTTTTATGAATCCTTTACATTTGAATACGATTCGGATGGCAGGCTTATTAAAAAATTTAACAATACATTTGAAAACTATCATATATATGAATATGATTCGAATGGTAATAAAATAAAAGAAACATCTTATACAAACGACGGTTCAGTATTTATATACCGTATATATGACTATAATTCAAATGGATATCTAATAAAAGAAACATTGTATAATAACGATGGTTCAGTATATTCTTATTACATATATGACTATGATTCAAATGGTAATATAATTAAAGAATTTCATTATAATAGTGACAATTCATTTAACGGAGGATATTGCACAGATTCAGACGGAAAAGAAATATGGTATAATAACGATGGTTCAATTAAAGATATAATCGAATATGATTCAAATGGTAATAAAATCAAGTATACACATTACAATAGCGATGGTTCTATCAGTCATATACTCGAATATGATTCAAATGGTAATATAATTAAAGAAAATGACTACGACAGTGATGGTTCTTTAAGTTCCTATTATACACATGAATATGATTCAAATGGTAATGAAATTAAATGTATGCACTATGACGAAAACGGTTCTTTAGAACTCTGTTATACATATGAGTACGATTCAAACGGTAAAAAAATAAAAGAAGTATGCGATGTTGTAAGTGATTCTATATCCCACCAATATGCACACAATATAACATATGAGTATGATTCAAACGGTAATGAAATAAAGAGAACAGGCTATGATGAAAACGGTTCGATTAGTTTTTATTGCATATCTGAATACAGCAGAAGCAGAAAATTGATTAAAGAAAGTTTTTATAACGCCGACGGAACACTTAGAAGCTATGCAACATACCATTCATACCCACACAATAATCTTCCACAAAAAGAGACATTCCACCCTGACGGTACCCCGTATTAAATCCAACCCCTATGGTTTTTCACCATAGGGGGTTGTTGTATTAGCCTATTCTGTTCATATTCTTATCGTATTCGCCTATGTACTGCTTATCTCCATCATACATTCTTGTCCTGTTCGGCAATCCGTCAGAATCGTAATCAATTACTTCGAGATAAACGGAAGGTTTTTCGTCGGTATATCCTGTCATAAGAGTAATCTTTCCCTCGGTGTTATATGAATACGACCTGATCATAATACCGTCTTTAAAATCCACTCTGTATTTCAGATTTCCGTTAGGGTAGTAATCAAAATTTATCATAGGTTGACCGTCCGCCCACTTGCTTATTGATTTTGCCAGAGTTCCATCGTCATAAAATTCCTTATAAGTGGTAAGCCAGAGTTCCCCGTTCTCCTGGTATACAGATTCGTTTGCGGATTTTCTGTCGGGGCTGTATTCGCGGACTGTTTTTCCGCCCAGCTCGTTTGTTTCGGTTTCAATATACGGCTCAGGTTCTGTTGCAACTGTTGTTTCTTCTGTTGTAGTCACCTCTGTCGTTGTTTCTTCGGGGACAGTAGTTTCAACGGTTGTCACAACAATATCTTCTTTGGGTTCTGTTGTTGTGGGAGCTGTCGAACAAGCTGTCATAGAGAGTGCAAGTGCCGAGATAAGTGCTATTGTTTTAAATGTCTTTTTCATATTTATTACTCCTTTATATTTAATATTTGTTTTCTTATTAGCCTATGATTGTTCCGTTGGGGCTGTATTTCGTCTCTTTTATTCTGTTTCCGTTTTTGTCATACTGATTTATCCAGAAATAAGAGAGCGTCCCGTCGGGAGCATAACAACTTGTCCTTACCTTATTGCCGTTCTTGTCATAGTCATATATAAATGTTTCGGTAAGATTGCCATCGGAATCATAGCTGCGGACAGCGGTTTTATCCAGATTGCTTTTGAATTCTTCTTCATCGCGTGAACCGTCGGAATGTTTTGAAATAATATTTCCCGAGCCGTCCTCGTTGTATAAGAATTCGTGACTGGTATACGATACGCCGTCGCTTTCAAGTTCGATTGCTTTTGTGGGCATTCCATCCTCTCCGTAGTCATACTTGCTGACAAGCTTTCCGTCGCTGTTGTATTTATACATCGTTTTCTTTGTTTCATCCTCATAGTATTCAAAGAAAGAATATGAGCCGTCCTCTTCATAAATCGTCTGTTCTATTACTCTTAAATCTTCTTCTGTTGTTGTAAGAATCTTTTTCTCAATAGAACCGTCTTTACGATAAAATGTAGTATATGCGGTTTTGCCGTCCTCGCTCATATCAAGTCGCATTTCGATTTTATCGTCTGTGCCATACGAAATGCAACATTCAGGCGAACCGTCCGCACGATAATGCAACTCATTTTTTCTGCCGTCTTCTGTGTACTTAATCTGCACTCTCAATTCCTCGGGAATAGTTACCGCCGTTGTAGTTGTTTCTTCTGTTGTAGTCACTTCCGTCGTTGTTTCTTCGGGGACAGTAGTTTCAACAGTTGTCACAACAACCTCTTCTTCGGGTTCTGTTATTGCGGGAGCTGTCGAGCAAGCTGTCATAGAGAGTGCAAGTGCTGAGATAAGTGCTAATGTTTTAAATGTCTTTTTCATAATAAAGTCTCCTTTACAAAATTATTTTAAGATTTTTGATTTATATTCTATATACCCGACCGAGAATGTCGGATTAAGTTTTTTTAAAAAGTTTATCCGCTTGACTCTTTGCAATAGCTGTTGCAAAGGTTCCAGAAAATAATTTTAAATATCCTCGGTAGCTTTTCAATATCACATTCCGATTTTATAACCGCCCTGATACAAGCGTTTTTGAGGATACCAAGGCATATATCCTCATCGTCGATTATATTTGTTGCGCAAAAGAATGAATTGTAGCAGGTTTCTTTGAAAAACATATCAAAGCGGTATCTGCTTATTCCGCCCGAATCATACACTCCGTTGTACCGCTTTCTTATAAATCGGTACAGGCAGTGCGACAGATTTTCAAGCTTTTTTTCGGGCAGAACAGTTTTGGATTTTTTAAGGTCAAGTGCGCTGACAATAATTGTTTCTGTGTTCATTTATTCTCCTTTTAGACAGGCGTTCTATAGGGTTTTAATCAGTGAAAATCATACAAGAGTAAACTCTTCCTTGGCTATCACAATAAGTATATGCTCCGGCACGAGAAAATTCTGCACTTGTCATTCCTTGATAATGGGCAGGAGAATTAGCGTATTGCTGATAAATTTTTGCCCCATTACTTGGATTTCTTGTTCGAGCAGCAATCTCTCCGCAAGTCATCCAAAAATAGTTATTTGGAAGTACAGTATCCCAATCAGCTCCATTAGGTCTTTGATGCTCAACATAACAATTTTCGCACATTTCTTTTGCTCTGATAGCGGCGCATTCTGTAAGGGTTTTGTCCATTTTAAGCTCAGGAACTCCTAATCTTCGTCTTTCCGCATTAGTCGCGTCAATCCATTCCTGAGTTAATTGTGCATCGTACCCAACAGGACGAGCAGGAGTAGTGACAACAGTTGTGGTAGTTACAGGAGCAGTAATGGTTGTTACAACCGTGGTAGTTTCGGGAACCGTTGTGGTGGTTTCGGGAACTGCCGTTGTAATAACTGGTGTGGTTGTCGCTTCTGTTGTAGTGATTTCGGGAGTTGTGGTAGTTTCGGTAGTTGTGACCGCTGTTGTTGTCACCTCGGGCAAAGTAGTTTCAACGGTTGTCACAACAATATCCTCTTCGGGTTCCGTTGTTACAGGTGTTTTGGGTGAGCAAGCTGTCATTGAGAGTGCAAGTGCCGAGATAAGTGCTAATGTTTTAAATGTCTTTTTCATATTTATTACTCCTTTGTAATTTAGATTTTGTTTTTGTTTTTACATTTTATATACCCGACCGAGAATGTCGGATTAAGTTTTTAAGAGGTTTTTCTCCCCCTTACAACTATTAGACGATTGTACTTTGCGTTAGGTTTTACAATTTGAAAAATTTTTTCAAGACAACAACTCCCTGCATATTTTGAGCCGCCACTCTGTATGCAGGGAGTTGTGTAAAAAGGAGATATATCGAAATTAGGATAAATGCTTGAGAAGATTTGTTACCTCTTTGTCCCAGAAGTGATTTCTCTGTGCGAGTTCCTCTTCTGAAATTGCAAAGTAAGTATACTCGACATAATCGGTTTTGCTTGGAAAGTCGGTATCGTCCCAGGTTACGTCAACATAAACCCATCTGCCGTCAAGCTTTACAAGATTCCAGCCGTGTCCCGCGGTTCTGCCGCCCGAGGAAGCGGTTCCGCTGATAGAATATGACTCGATTCCCGCAAGAGTGAGGAGCATATTATATGCGTCTGCATAGCCTGAGCATACAGTTGTTCCGTCAAAGAGCGCACCGTTTGCGGTACGGTTTCTGTATGTGTGGTCGTATGTAACATTTTTTGCAAGATAATCGTGCAGAGCTTTTGCGTTCTGATAATCGGATCTTGAAGGGCTTGTGCATAATGCAACAATTCTCTTGCCTTCTTCATAAAGCTTTTTATCAGCCGACGAAAGATACTGGGTTGTTCCGTTTTTATATGCAATTTCAACCCTTGCTCCGGGATAGTATGTAAAGTGATATCTGTAATTTGCGCCTTCGATATCCCATGTATAAGAATGTACTCCGGGCATGTAATCGAACATTTTGCTTGTTATCGGAGTTACATTTCCTGCGATAGTGATATCCATTGTTGTTTCTCCCTTGATAGCGGCATTGAATGCGGCAAGATAAAGTTCCTTCTGAGAAGTAACTACCTTTCCGTTAAAGGAATTGCCAAAGATTGATATAACGGGTTCTTCAACGATGTTTTCACGAAGGTCAACGGACGATGCGCTTATATTGTTTTCAGAATAATATCCGCAAAGGTCTGCAATATAGTCGCGGGGTTCTTCCTCAACAATTTCTTCTTCAACAGATGATACGGGCATAATTTCTTCAGCAACAAATTCTGTTGTAACAGCAGGGATAGTATTATCGGGTTCGGTTTTTGTCATTACAGGTGTGCCGACAAAAGTGCATGCGCACATTGAAGCAGAAACAGCAAGTACAAGAGCGGATGATATAATTGTTTTAAATGTGTTTTTCATAATAAATTCTCCTTTGTAATTTAGATTTTGTTTTTGTTTTTACATTTTATATACCCGACTGTAATTGTCGGATTAAGTTTTTGAAGAGAATTTTCTCCCCTTACAACTATTAGACGAATAAACTTTGCGTTAGGTTTTATATTCTGAAAAAATTTTTTAAAAAGAATAACTCCCTGCATATTCAGAGCCGCCACTCTGTATGCAGGGAGTTTTCTATGGAAAATTAGAAAGGAATTATATCGTAAATGAGGTAAAAGCGTGTTAAGGTTGTGCGCCCTCTCGGGGTTACATTATCTTATACACAAATATTTATGTAGGATTAAGTTTTAGAAAAAAATAATCCAAAAGTCAAGGAGCATTTTGTCAATCCCAAATATCAAACATAAGAAGTATTTTTTTGTCTTTAACTTGTTTTAGCATTTTTTTAGCAAACATATTAGCATATTTTTCTTCTCTTTCTACAGGATATCGTCCAAAATTAAAAAGCAAAACGGGTTCTTCTCCTATAAGATGAAAAATCTCATGAAAAAGAGTTTCAAGCAAAAAACATACAGTCATATATTTTGCTGTAGCTTCAAGGTCTTCTTCTGAAGTTTCATACATTTCAGAAAATTTATTACCTTTCTTTATTATTTCATCAATATTGATATAGATATCAGGATATAACGAACAGCCATAAGAAGGAGCTTTGACAATATTTAAATAATCTTCGTTGTTCAAAAAATAAATATTTTCTAAACAAATAAAGAAATTTTTATTCAACATTTGATATAAAACCGTAGCAATGGTTTTTCTATCAAGATAATTATACTTTAAAAGTATCTCTTCGGGAACAATTATTTTTTGTTCAAGCCATTCGACGCTCATATTCTCAGTATAATTGATAATACATTTTTTGCTCCAGTCTTTGGCTTTATTCTCTATTTGACAAATAAAACCATCTTCTCTTTGTTCAAAAGAATATTCTTCATAATGTTCTGCAAAATGATTATAAAACTCAAAAAGCCATTCTTTAGAAATTATTCCTGATCTTAATGCTTTTATTCTATGAAGTCTCATAATGTTAATTTTTTTCTTAGAAATTATAATCACTCCCTATTCAATCAACAGTTTATCTATTCCGTTCTGACCGCTTACTTGCATAATACGCCCATTGATTTCAGAATTTTCCTGTAATTGTTTCTTTGTTGTGATACCGAGGGTTCGGATGTGCCTGTATACTTTGCATAAACCGCACCGATAAGCGGATATCCGCAGGGCTCGTTGCTTTCTTTTCCGAATACGCTCATCGGATAAAGCTCCGAATCAGCTGTATCTCTTATTGTTTTGCAGTTATTTACAAGATAGGAATCGGCAAAATCAATATCAACAATGCTTATGTATCGGTTTTCGTTTTCAATGATATGTTTCTGTAACCTGTCTTTATCTTGTGTGGATTGAGTAATGAATTCCGTTGCAAAAAGCCTTTCCCACTGTCTTTTGGTACTTCCTTCTTTTCGTTTTCCCAGCATCGTCTTTATGCTGTCTGCATAGATATCAACCATTGCAAGAAGCTCAACATTTTCATCTGCTCTTTCATCACTGCTGATGGTGTTGATAAGAGCAGTGGCGTTTTCTCCTTCGCCGTATTCTGCGTCCAGTCTGACAGATTCCCTTTCGTATTGTTTGTTTTGTCTTTTGAATTCACCATTCGACCGATTTTTGAAACTTCTTCTGAACATTCCGCAAAAGCCGTTATCTGTTGCTCTTTCGGGAGAATATTTTAAAAGAAATTTTTCAAAAACAAGTAAATTAATAATAACATCATAAGAATAATATCTTGCACATTCCTTTACCATTTTTGATCTCATAATGAAGTCAACATATTTTTTTGTGTCTTTTCTTCCGTTTTCGACATATTCGTTGACCTTTTTATTCACCTCTTCGTCCGAATAAATTCCGGGCAGTTCACCCGAAAAATCGTTGTGCGGTTTTTTATTCTTGTTTTTTTCTTCTGTATAATCCATTCCTTCATAAGAAAGTCTGTCCATATCATTCACCCGTCCTGTAATTTTCATTAAAGATCTATTATCGCCTTCATTGTTTCAAGGGGGTTTTCCATATCTCTTCTTGACACCCTGAACATCAGCGAATTCATATAGAACAATGATGAAACATCGAATATCGCCGTTTTATTTGTAGAATGATTGAACGAACCGTAAATCATCGCTCTGATATCGGTATTCTTTAAAAATTCATAGGCATAGTTCATTGCCATCATTATTACAATAGGCGTAGGCTTTGCTCCATAGGTTATATCGGAATAGATTATATCGCCGTCGTTTAATATTTCAACGATATTTTTTAAAAGCTCAAACTGCTTTTCGGGCGTTTCGGATAATGTTGTTTCAATATTGTTTATCTTGTATCTGAAGTTGCCTGCCTTGCTTATTTCGTCAAGCTCTTCAACAAACAGATCATAGTTTACCCTGACATTATCGTTGCCCTTTGTAACGATTGCAACAATCTCTATTTCTTCGTTTTCAACCGCTGAATTCTTTATCATAACCATAACAGGAAATCTTGTTTCAAGGTCGCTTGTTAAAAGCTCATCACCCTCCTTTGCTTCATAAGAAGTCTTGTGAAGACTTTCTATCGGTTGCATGGGTATAACTGTAATGTATTTTTTCATAAGAACCAACTCCATTTAATTTATTTATAAATATTGTAAATTTATATTACCATACAATATTTACTTTTGCAATATATCAACTGCTGTCCTTATACACTTCCGAAAAGAAATCAATTGCAAATATAATAAGAACAGAAACGATAAGTGATACGGTCATATTTTTTCCTCCTTTTGTTTTGGTTTACATTCTATATACCCGACAAAGATTATCGGATTAAGTTTTTTTAAAAAACTTTTATACCTTTATATATAATATTGTCCCGAAAAATAAAACCTCACGGTGTTCTCGCTCGTCTTATAGTTGAAAAAGGAGGCTCCGAAAAAATATTTTTCAGAAAACTTAATCAGACCAAGTGGGAGCAGTATATGAAATGTAAGCAAAAAACAAAAATCTATTTTAAAAGGAGAATGACACTATGAACTTTTTTATTATTATTTCAATCGCTTTGATATGCTATGCCTGCAAGAGCTTTATCTCGGAATATATTTCAGGCACTGGTGACCATTATTTTGCAAATCACGAAATGCAGAACCGTATGTTTGAAGAACAGATGTTGCGTGAACAGGAACGGATAATGCAGGAAAACATGAATATGCAGAATCAGATGCTTGAAGAACAGATGATGCGTGAACAGGAGCAGATGATGCAGGAAAATCTGAATATGCAGGACCAGATATTCCACGATCAGGAGTTCAGCGAATGGTCAATGGATGAATGCATGAAGTCTGTCACCCCGTTTGAACACGGCGGATATGATATGGACAACGGCAATTCGTTCAATGACAGTTCTTTTACGCACGACAGCTTTTCCTCGGGTGACAGTTTCTTCTCAGGCAACGATTTCTTCGGGAATTCAGGCTTTGGCGACGGAATGTTTTAAGGGGGGTGGTAAGAATTCCGTACGCCATACTATTATCATAAAATTAATCAAGAAAGGAAGTAACGACAATGTTTATAAACTTTTCAAACCACAACTCTGCTCTTTGGAGTAAAAATCAGCTTGATGAAGCCCATAAATATGGTGAAATAATTGATATTTCCTTTCCTGCAACAGACCCGTTGTGCAACGAAAAGCAAATCCTTGAAACAGCAATGGAATACGCCGAAAAAATATCCGCAATGAACCCCGACGCTATCCTTGCCCAGGGGGAGATGTCTTTGTGCTATGCCGTTGTATCCATGCTTAAAAAGAAAGGTCTGACAGTTCTTTGTGCAACCTCCGAGCGCATAACAGAAACCTTAGTAAGCCCCGAGGGAGAAACCGTAAAAACATCGACCTTTCGCTTTGTCGGATTCAGGGAATATGTGGGTTTCTGACCGTTAAGGAAAATTTGACAAAGGCATTTTAATGTGCTAAAATAATAAAATAGTGGCTATAATGTAGAAAAAATATATAAAAAACAAACAAAAATCAGCTGACAGAAAGGGGTTACAAAAATGTCTGACAGAAAAAACATTCTTGCGCTTTATGACTGTCGCAGCAAGCAGGAATATATCTATCGCACAAACAAAGTCAAGGAAATTTCAGGCGGTTCGGAATTGCTCACAAGTCTGTTCAAAGATTTTTTCTATGGTAATTCATCGGGATTTAGAATTAATTCCGATTGGAAAACAAGCACAGCGCCCCAAAATTATCTTGATTATTTTGAAAAAAGCGGACTTGACGCCGAGATAGTATATGAAGGCGGAGGAAATCTTTGCGTTATTTATAAGGACAGAGAAACTTATCTTAAAATCAACAGAAAGCTTTCAAGAGAGGCTCTTGAAAAAGCGCGCGGAATAAGCATAATAGCGTCTGCAACGGAGGTTACGGGCGATTTTATCAAGGACAGAGCAAATCTTTATAAACAGAATACTCTTCAGAAAAACCTCGGAGAATACCATACCGCAGTCAATGTAATGCCGTTTACTATGATTGACAGAAACACATATCAGCCGATTGTCAGAAAAGAAAGCAAAAAAGAAGGCGAAAAAGTAATCACGGAAGAATATACCGCAGAGGCATTTCAAAAGAGAGAAAAATATGAAGCTGTAAAAAATGCTGATACGACCGATAAAAAAATCATCGCCTATGAGTTTGACAATATGACCGACAAAGGTACTGAAAGTCTGCTTGCCGTTATATACATAGACGGCAACAATATGGGCAAAAAGGTCAAGGAAATAACAGAAAACAAATCGGATTATTCCGAAGGTATAAACGCCTTACGCGGTTTTTCTGCCGAGACAGACAATGATTTTGTATCGGCGCCTGTAAAAGCTATTACCGAGCATTTATACGAAGAATGGAAAAAAGCTGACGAATGCAATAAAAACAAATATCTTTTCAGAAAAATTATCAGCGGAGGTGATGAAATCACCCTTGTCTGCAACGCACACGCCGTTCCCGAAATACTTGAAACATATTTTGAAACGCTTACAAAAAACAGCAACAATTCAGCTTGCGCAGGCGTTGCAATATTCCACAGTCACGCTCCCTTTGCAGATGTCTATGAAATTGCCGAACAAAGCTGTGAGGCGGGAAAGAAAATTTCTCACATTGAAGGCAACGCAGACAAAAACTATATTGATTTTCATTTTTGCCACGCAGGTATCACAAATGACCTTGAAACAATAAGAAACAGACAGGAGTTCAGTCTGACAGGCCGTCCGTATGAATACAGCAGCAGCTGGCAGGAATTTATTAAATACAAAGAAATGCTTTCTTCTGTAAACCGTTCCGATGTCAAAGCGCTCGGTGAAGCTATTGTCAAGGGGGATACATACTACAAGGAAACTCTGAGAAAAATCCAGTCAAGAAAAAAATTGAAGGATATAAACGAGGACGATGAAAATATCAAAAAGATAATATACGACATTTCGGTTGTCTATGATGTATGGTGCTAAAAAGGAGGGAAGCATAATGAGCAAAATAAAAATCACTCTTAAATCGGACCTTTGCGCCGCAAGCGGTGACGGCTTTTCTTCTGTAATAGATACCGATGTATGCTATGACAGATACGGGTTCCCCGTTATCGGCGGACGACGCATCAAGGGTTGCCTTCGTGACGCAGCGCAACTTATCGGAACAGATACAACTATTATTGAATGTATTTTCGGCAAATCCGGAGCGGACTCTGGCGGGTCTCTTAAAATATCCGACGCGCACATTAAGGGATATGACGAATTAAAAGACAATGCCCTCAACCATTCCGCAGAGGAGATAATATCGCTGTTTACATACACGCGTTCTGCAACCGCAATAGAAAACGATACCGCAAAGGACGGAAGTCTGCGCTTTACAAGAGTTGTAAAGCACTATTCGCCCGTTGATAAAAAAGAACTTGAATTCTTTGCCGACGTCAGCCTTGACGAAAAATACGAAGACGAATTTGAAAAAGTCTGTAAGGCCCTCAGAAATATAGGATACAAACGCAACAGAGGCTATGGAGCAATCAAGTGTGAGTTTATCAAAGAAAAATCCGTTGTCGCAAATAAATCGGAAGCTTTGGACGACTGCAAGGAATATCTGATTGATTACACAATAATGCTTGAAAGCAATGTGATGCTCCCGGGAAATTCTTCGGACGAAAGTACAGACTTTATTCCAGGAGGCTCTGTTCTCGGATTTTTTGCAAACGAATATCTTAAAACACACAGTGCTGACAGCGCTTTTGAAGAGATGTTCCTTAAAAATAACATTATCTTCTCAAATCTTTATATATCTGACAGAAATGGTGGAGAATACTTCCCTGCTCCCGTTATTCTGGGAAAAATCAAGGGAGAAAAGGGCACATTCAACATAATAAACTACAACGCCGAAAGAGGAATTATAAAACCCGTAAAGAGTGGTTACTGCGATTTCAGACACGATATGATTAAACCCCTTACAGAAACAGTATATCATCACAGCACCAAAGATAAATCTACGCTCTATACCCAGACAAGCCTTTGCGCAGGACAATATTTCAGGGGAACAATCATCGGAAAAGGAAAATATCTTAAAGAAATATATTCAATCCTGACAGGCTCGGAGCTTCATTTCGGCAGAAGCAAATCGGCACAATATTCGTTATGCAGACTTGTAAAATCAGAAATAAATCAAAAGCCCGATGAGAAAATCAGCATAAAGAAGGGCGAAAAATTTATTGTTCTTATGCTTTCGGATATTCTCATCTGCGACAACGCAGGCGGTTATGACATAACCGTAGAAGGTCTTAAAAATGCAATAGGAAGAGGAATTGAAAAACTCATCTGCGACAACGGACTTTCTTATTACAGCTCGGCATTAAGATACAGAACAATAGGCGGATACAATACAAAAATCAATTTGCAGAAAGCTCAGATACGCACCATTGCGTCAGGCTCAACCCTTGTTTTCACGGCAGAAGAAGATATGCTTATCGACAAAAAGTTTGCTGTTGGAGCAAAACAGAACGAAGGCTTTGGAAAAGTGCTTGTCTGCAAAGCAAACGATATCCCCAATGTGATTGACAAAAAAACAGAAAATAACATAGCGGACGAATACGGTATTCTTTCAGGCCTTATTTCAGATAATAAACTCATTGAAGAAATGAGAGAAAAGGCAATCAGATATGTAAAAAAATATTCTGAAAAGGATATAATAAATCCTGCACAGCTTGGTCGTTATGCAATGATGGTTGAAAATGCCGAAAGTCTTGACGGGCTTAAAACAATGGCAGAAAAAATAAAATCAAGCCAATCGAAAAAGTATTTTTCAGATCTTATAGAAAACAGCAACGCAGAAAATTATTCATCGGATGTAATAGAAGGCAAAGAAATCTGGCGCGAATATCTTACGCTTATACTTACACTGCTTAAATATCTTAAGAGAGGAGCTGAAAAGTAATGAAAATAACATATTATCGCATAAAATTCAGACTTGTTTCTCCTCTTTCAATAGGCTCGGGAGATAATTCATACACCGACAGCGATGTTATCCTTGACAGCAGAGGAAAGCCCGTTATCCCTGCCTCTGCCTTTGCGGGTGTAATCCGTCATTTCAATGAAATAAAGTATAATGATAAAAACAATTTCTTCGGATATATTGACGGCAAAAACAGCACTTCAAGCAGAGTAAAATTCTTTGACGCAGTTTCTGTATCGGACTCGTTTACAACTATAAGAGACAGTGTAAAGCTTGACGACAAAGTCGGAGTTGACGGTGAAAAATTTGATATGCAGGCGGTTGAAACAAACGCTGAATTTATCACTCATTTTGAACTTACGGACGCGTCCGATGATGAAAAAGAGATGATTACAGACGCTTTTTCGGCTTTTAACGCAAAGCAGTTACAGATAGGTTCAAAGACAACGAGAGGTTACGGACAGATATTTATAACCGATCTGAAAACAGCTGAATTTTCATTGCCCGAGGATAAAGAAAAGTGGCTTGATTTTGAACCTTATGATTACTCGTCGGACAAGTATTACACCTCGTCGGAAATTATCCCTATCGGAAAAAAATACAATACAATCAGCGTAAAGTTAAAGCAAAAGGGCGGTATATCCATAAGGAGCTATACTGTTAAAAATCCTGCCGATATCTCCTCGGCGGACTATATTCAGCTTTCAACAAGCGACGGCGTTCCCGTTATTCCAGGAACAAGCTGGTCGGGAGCGTTCAGAAGCAGATTTGAAGAACTCGGCGGAAAAAAACTTGCCGAAAGCCTTTTCGGATATGTGAAAAAAGAAAATAAAACGCAGAAAAAATCCGATATTATTTTCTCTGAAAGCAGAATTGAAAACGGAAAGTCAAAGGTGTTCACAAGAAATTCAATAGACAGATTTTCCGCCGCAACAAAGGACGGCGCTCTCTATTCGGAAAAGAACTACTACAACGGAAACTGTCAGCTTGACATTTTCTTGAAAAAGGGTATTGACGAAGAAGAAAAATGCCTTAAAATACTATGCGCAGTTCTTTGCGACCTTGACAAAGGTTATCTTGCGGTCGGCGGACTTACCTCGGTAGGACGAGGGGTTTTCACCGCTACCGAACTTAAAATCAACAACATTGATAAAACAAATGCACTTAAATCAAACGATATTCTTGCAATGACAGGAGGTGTTATCTGATGCTTGAAAAATCATATATTGACGAATACGGAACTGTTGACGATATAAATACTCTTGTATCCGATAAATTTTCATCAGGCACAATGATTCTTACATACTCGGACAAATTTATATGTGACACACTGGATGCAATCAGTGACACGGAGCATCTTCTTGAAGCAAGAATTTTTTCTGAGACGGCAGAGCTGAAAATAATGCGTCCTACTATTGCTGACAGCTTTTCTTATCGCTTTATTGATGATAATTCCACCACGGAAAAAGATTATATCGAAGAAATACATTATCTTGATATTGATAAAGAAAATTCCTCGGGGAATATCTATACGGCAACGGGAGGAGGAAAATACACTCTCCCCATAGAAAACGCCGAAAGAATAGTTATCCGCAACTATGTTTCCTATGATAATCAGGGTATTGCTCAGATAACTGATTTCAGGGTGGTAAAATTTCTTAAAAGGGGTGAGGAATAATGGCAAATTATTATGAAGAAAAGTCGCTCGGAACGGTAAATCCATATAACTTTGTCCGCCTTGGCAACGGTGTGAAAAGAAATTCTGTCAAAAAAGGCGACAATACAGGCGTTATCCGTTGCAGACTTATCACCAGAACACCGCTTTCGATACCCGATATGCCCTTATCGACAGGAGGACCGAAAGAACACAAAGTTTCGGGATTTATAAAGGTTGACGGCAATCCTATTATCCCGGGAAGTGAAATAAAGGGCGTTATCCGTTCGGCTTATGAAACATTGAGCAACAGCTGTCTTTCGGTTAATAACAACAATATTCTTTCGGCAAGAAGTTCAGCAGTAAGAAACCCCGGTATATTGAGGTATGAAGCGGACGGCTGGCATTTATATGAAGCGAGCGAAAAAAAATTACCTTATGGATATCACCATAATGAATGTGAATGCAACGAGCCAAATACATTTATCAGACAGTGGATGAATCATAAATATGTGAAAGGTCCTGACGGAAAATCAAGACCTTTGCGTAAAGAAGGCAAAATAGAAGTATCATATCAATTCACAACCTCTTTTAAGGAGATTCATGTCAAAAATCTTGCGGATTCTGTTTCCGACTATAATGAAGCGTGCAGAAAATATGCTTCAAACGAAAATGAAAAAAAATTAAGTAAATACATTGTTTATGCTGATGAGATAATAAATAAATGCTACACGGTATACTATCAAAATTATTCAGCTGACGGACAGAACTTTGTCTATCTTTCTCCTGCACGGATATCCCGCTCGGTTTTCAGAAAAAAGGTTGACGATTTACTGGGCGAATACCGCCACTGTACCGACCCCGATAACCTCTGCGATGCTTGCAGGCTTTTCGGAATGATAGGTGACGGAAAAAATAAAGGTTCAAACAATAAAAAATCAGCCGTTTCTTCAAGAGTAAGATTTTGTGACGCGGTTATTGAAAATTCCCCAAAGTATAAAACCGCAACATTAAAAGAGCTTTCGGGACCAAAGATTTCGTCTGTTGAATTCTATTCTCAGGCAAAGAATATGAATTCTCTATGGACATACGATTATGACGGGGTAAGTCTTAACGGAAGAAAATACTATTTTCATCACGATAACAACGACTATTCAACCGATGAAAGAACAAATCGTAATATGACAACGGAGCTTATCGACAAGGGTGCAGTTTTCAGCTTTGACATATTTTTTGAAAATATCACCGACAGAGAGCTTAAAGAGCTTGTCTGGGTTCTGGCAATAGGAGAAAACAACCCCGACGGCAAACAGATGCACAAGATAGGTCACGGCAAACCCCTTGGGCTCGGAAGTGTTAAAATCACCGTTGACAGCGTTAAAAAGCGTACCTTTGACAGCGAAAGCCTTGTCTATTCCGAGGAAAATATATCGCCCGAGGAATTGCTTTCTGAAAATCCCTTTGATGAAAATGCCGATTATTTCAGGGACTTTATGAATATAACCGATTTTACATACCTTAACGGCAAAAAGGTAGCTTATCCTTACGGTGAAGAAAACAAAAACGGAAAATGCTCAACGGGTACGCTCACCTGGTTCAAGGCAAATCGTAACGATGGAGGAACCAGCAATGAGAAAAAATCCTGCCAGATAAGATACCATCTTCCCAGAATTGCAGATAAGAATAACCTTTCTCTGCCTGCGCTTATTGCAAAAAATAATAACAGCAATAATAACAACCGACATAACAATCGTAAACCAAATTACAAAAAATAACTAAAATAGGGTGAAAAAATGCTTTATCAGACAGATATTTATACAGCAGGCGCCGACAGCTCGGAGCTTTTTTCAGAGCTGTCGGTCAAGATACACGGTGCGGTAATGAAAGCTATTCCCGCGGAATACGCAACAAGAATGCACGAAAAAACATATCACCCTTTTTCCGTTTTTTCGGTTAAAAACGACAACAGCTTTATCATAAGAGTATCGGCGTTGACGGACGAGGCGTCGGTTATTCCCGATACTCTTTGCAAGCTTGATTCGCTTGTTATATACGGAATGAAAAACCCGCTTGAAATAGTGGGCTTTGACCGAGCAGAACCGATTTCTGCCGACAATGCGGAAGAATATATCGGCAAAAGAGGTTGCAGGATAACCTTCGTCACTCCCGCTATGATAAAAACAGCAGGCAAGCCGTCGGCAAAGCCCGATATATGCAGTTTTTTTCTTTCCGTTGTAAAAAGATACAATATGTTTGAAAACGCAGAAATTTCTTTTGGCGCTTTTAAAGACGCTTTCGACAATATCCGTTTCGGAAACTATCAGTTAAACAGCAGTTCGTACAATGTCAGCGGACATATCTTTCCCGGGATGACGGGCTACTGCGAACTGTTCTTCCCGAAAGATAACGGGCAAAATACTCTTCTGAGAAGAATAATAGCCTATGCGTCATACAGCGGTATAGGCGGAAAGACAGGTCAGGGTATGGGCGGAATAACGGTTGAGGATATATAAGGTTCGCAGAATAAAATAGGATTTTTTGTTAACATAAACGGTTCAATACTTGTATAATCTGTTGACAAATTGATAAATAAATGATAAAATAATAAAAAGCGGGCAAGCAACGCATTATTTTTTGTATATTTTTGCCGTTGCACCTCGCGCACCTTGCGGTGATTGAAACTTTGAGATTTCAAGCTCTTTGAAAAAGTCGTTGTTGCACCTCGCGCACCTTGCGGTGATTGAAACTATGAAGAGCATAATACATCAAATTGTGCTATTATGTTGCACCTCGCGCACCTTGCGGTGATTGAAACCTATGGCTTGCGGTTGCTATGTGAGAAGTGAAAAGTTGCACCTCGCGCACCTTGCGGTGATTGAAACTGATACTTTTGGGCATTCTTCCATAGAGTTCAACACGTTGCACCTCGCGCACCTTGCGGTGATTGAAACCTGCGTAATTGTATTCGCAGCAATCCTGATCATGTTGCACCTCGCGCACCTTGCGGCGATTGAAACACTTTCTGTCATTTCTTTTACAAGGTTGTCGACGTTGCACCTCGCGCACCTTGCGGTGATTGAAACCGTCTTCGTTGGTTTTGTAATTGTTTGTCTGAGGTTGCACCTCGCGCACCTTGCGGTGATTGAAACCGTCTTCGTTGGTTTTGTAATT
>CALZLD010000001.1 GCA_945788225.1 uncultured Clostridia bacterium | reverse complement strand
TTTTCTATGTTTCTTGTCTGATTTGCGGTAAGCTCGTGGTCGAAAATCGCAAGATTTATCCCTGTTTCTTCTATAATGGGAAGAGCCTCCGCAAGCTTTCCGTCGCCTATACAGGTCGCGCTGTCAATGGCAGGACGCTTCTGAGTAAGTATAGCCGCAACCTCGACCTCTGCCGTTTTGGCAAGCTCTTTAAGTTCTTCAAGAGAACGCTCATTATCAAAGTCACCCGTATCGACGGATACAAGCAGCGCTTTTGTTTCTGTGGCGGTGTTATCGGTCATATTAATGTTCCTTTCGCTTTGATTGCATAAAATCAATATACTTTATTTTATTGTTAAAGTCAATAGATTTGTTCCCCGTTTTTTATGTAATATGCAAGAACTGCATTTTTTAAAAACGGTTGAAAAGTTCGTCAGATTATTGTATAATTACTATAAGTAATTTATGGGAGGTCTTTTTTATGGCTTATATGGTTCGTCAATCTATTATGGACTCTGACCAGAAGGTTCTCGGATACGAAATGCGTTACTGCGACGATTCCCTGAATGCGCCCGACGATGAAAACGCCGCCGCAAATGCAGTTTCAAATATACTTACGCAGGCAGGAAATGACACAATGACGGGCGACAAGCCTATCTTTCTTAATTTTACATGGAATCTGCTTGAAAGAAAAGTCCCCGAAATGTTTCTGCCCGAAAAGCTCGTTATGGTTGTCGAGGATTCCATTCTTATCGACCCCAAGTCAAACGACACTATTATAGAATACCGCAAAAAAGGCTATAAGATAGCCATTACCGATTTCCAGTTCTTTCCTAGGTATTTTGGCATTCTTGACAGCGTTGACTACATAAGACTCTGTTTCGGCTACGGCGATACCTCGTCATACGACAGCATAATCAAAATTGCAAAGGCTTTCAACAAGAAAATCATCGCTTATGATATAGAAACGAAAGAGGCTTACGATACCGCGACAGAGCTTGGCTGTGACTATTTTGAAGGCTCGTTTGTTGCTGAAAAATTGCCCACTACCATTAAAAAGACCGACTTCTTGCAGGGCAACTTCTTTCTTCTTATGGTTGCCGTTACCAAGCCTGAGATAGACTATGATGAAGTATCCGAGATTATTTCCCGAGATGTAACGCTCACCTTTGCGCTCTTAAAGCTTGTCAACTCCGCGTGGTTCGCGCTCCGCAACAAAGCGTCTACCGTCAAGCAGGCTCTTGTTGTTCTTGGAATAAGCCAGCTTAAACAGTGGATTTATCTTCTCAGTTTCAGACAAAGCGACGGCTCGATGCCCGATGAACTTATAAAACTTTCGTTCTTAAGAGCAAACTTTGCCGAACAGCTTGCAAATCACGCAAAGGACCTTCCCATTGACAGCGGAGAAGCTTATCTTCTCGGAATGTTCTCAACTCTCGGCAAGCTGACTCAGACTCCTTTGGAGGAAGCTCTGAAAGAACTTCCCATTTCCGAGGACATCAAGAAAGCCCTTATTTCAAGAGAAGGCAGATGCGGTCTTCTGTATGATGTTATCCTCTGCTATGAGAAGGCAAACTGGAACAGTATGACTGAGGCGGCTGAAAAGCTTGAAATTCCAACCGACAAAATTGCTCAGATTTACTTTGAATGTGTTGAAAAGGTCAACAACATCTGGGCGGGAATTATGTCAACATAAAATTACGGGTACCATATTTTTATGGTACCCGTTTTTCTATTGTGAATTGTGTATAATTATTATAACATATTAAAGGAATATTTCAACTATAAAAAACTCTTGAAATTACTTTGCCGTTGTGATATAATCTAAAAAGTATAGCTTTGCGGAGGTGAACAGAATGTCCAGACTTCTCGAATCGGGTGAGAATTATCTTGAAACTATCCTTATTCTTCGTGAAAAAGGCGTTGCTGTTCGTTCTGTTGATGTTGCCAACGAGCTTGGTTTTTCTAAACCCAGCGTGAGCAGAGCCGTTAAAAATCTTAAAGACGGCGGTTTTATTACCGTTAATGAAAACGGATATATTTTTCTCACTGAAAAGGGAGAAGAAAACGCCCGTATTATTTATGAACGCCACCAGATTATTTCAGCCTGGCTCATTGAAATAGGCGTTGACGAAAAAACAGCACTTGAAGACGCTTGCCGTATTGAGCATGACATAAGCGCCGTTACTTTTGAAAAATTAAAGAAACATATATCAAATTCAAAAAATCCGGATTAAGCGGCATTAAAAACCGCTTTTTTCGGATTTTTTTAAAAAAGTTTCAAAATCTGTTTTCTTTTGCGACAATATATGATATAATAGAAAAGATAGGATAATTTTTTGACAAATGTTAAAAAAGGGTAAATCCCTATAACGATATATTTCTGTAAGGAGTGTTTTAGTATGGAAAACAAAAAGAAAAAGGTCCTTATTATCGGTTCAGGTCCCATTATCATCGGACAGGCTTGTGAATTCGACTATTCGGGCACGCAGGCTTGCAAGGCTCTGAGAAAGCTTGGCTATGAAATAGTCCTTGTCAACTCAAACCCCGCAACGATTATGACGGACCCTGAAATAGCGGATGTTACATATATTGAACCGCTTAATGCGACTCGTCTTGAAGAAATTATCGAAAAGGAACGCCCCGATTGCCTTCTTCCCAACCTTGGCGGTCAGTCGGGACTCAACCTCTGTTCCGAACTTGCAAAACTCGGCGTCCTCGATAAATACAATGTCGAAGTAATCGGCGTTCAGGTTGACGCTATTGAGCGCGGCGAGGACAGAATAGAATTCAAAAAGACAATGGACAGCCTTGGCATCCAGATGGCAAGAAGCGAGGTTGCATATTCCGTTGACGAGGCTCTTGCTATTGCCGATAAGCTCGGTTATCCCGTTGTTCTTCGTCCTGCTTACACAATGGGCGGAACAGGCGGAGGAATTGTTTATAATGTTGACGAGCTCAAAACAGTCTGCGCAAGAGGACTTCAGGCTTCGCTTGTCGGACAGGTTCTTGTAGAGGAGTCAATTCTCGGCTGGGAAGAACTTGAACTCGAAGTTGTCCGCGACCGCAAGGGTAATATGATAACTGTATGCTTTATCGAAAATATCGACCCTCTCGGAGTACACACGGGCGACAGCTTCTGCTCCGCTCCTATGCTTACAATTCCCGAGGATGTTCAGAAAGAGCTTCAGCGTCAGGCTTATAAAATCGTTGACGCTATCGAGGTAATAGGCGGAACAAATGTTCAGTTTGCAAGAAATACAGATGACGGCAGAATTATCGTTATAGAAATCAACCCCAGAACCTCGCGTTCTTCGGCACTTGCGTCAAAGGCAACAGGTTTCCCCATAGCGCTTGTTTCCGCAATGCTTGCTACGGGACTTACTCTTGACGAGATCCCTTGCGGAAAGTACGGCACACTTGACAAATATCATCCCGACGGAGATTATATAGTTATCAAATTCGCTCGTTGGGCATTTGAAAAGTTCAAGAACGCCGAGGATAAGCTCGGTACACAGATGAAAGCAGTCGGCGAGGTTATGAGTATCGGCAAAACCTATAAGGAAGCTTTCCAGAAGGCTATAAGAAGTCTTGAAAAGGGAAGATACGGCTTAGGCTTTGCAAGTGATTACAACAAAAAGACAAAAGACGAGCTTATCGCAATGCTCCATACCCCCACTTCCGAGCGTCAGTTCATTATGTATGAGGCTCTCAGAAAGGGTGCAACCGTCGACGAACTCTTTGAGCTCACAAAGATTAAAAAATATTTTATCAATCAGATGAAAGAGCTTGTTGATGAAGAAAACGCGCTTCTTGCAAACAAGGGCAAAGTTCCTGAAAAGGACGCTCTCTTGCAGGCTAAAAAGGACGGCTTTTCAGATAAATACCTCTCTCAGATACTCGATGTTACCGAAACAGAAATCCGTGAAAAGAGAACCGAATATGGCATAACAGAAGCGTGGGAAGGCGTTCATGTAAGCGGAACTAAGGACTCTGCATACTACTACTCATCATACAATATTCCCGAGGATAAGAGCGTTGCTTCTGTCGGAAAGCCCAAGGTTATGATTTTAGGTTCAGGCCCCAACAGAATAGGACAGGGTATCGAATTCGACTACTGCTGTGTTCACGCGGCAAATGCTCTTCGCGAACTCGGATTTGAAACGATTATGATAAACTGCAACCCCGAAACCGTTTCTACCGACTATGACACCTCGGACAAGCTTTATTTTGAACCTCTCACTCTTGAAGATGTTCTCGCTATCCACGAAAAAGAAAAGCCCGTCGGAGTTATCGCTCAGTTCGGAGGACAGACGCCTCTCAACCTTGCGGCAGACCTTAAAAAAGCGGGTGTGAATATCCTCGGAACAACTCCCGAAACTATTGACTTTGCCGAGGACAGAGACCTTTTCCGAGCTATGATGGAAAAGCTCGAAATTCCTATGCCCGAGTCGGGAATGGCTGTTACCGTTGAGGACGCTATCGAAATCGCAAACAGAATAGGCTATCCCGTAATGGTCCGCCCGTCTTATGTTCTTGGCGGACGCGGAATGGAAGTTGTTCACGATGAAGAAGGACTCAGAATCTATATGAAAGCGGCGGTAGGAGTAACCCCCGACAGACCAATCCTTGTTGACAGATTTTTGCATAACGCAACAGAATGTGAAGCAGACGCAATAAGCGACGGTGAAAATGTATTTGTTCCCGCAGTTATGGAGCATATCGAGCTTGCAGGTATCCATTCGGGCGACTCCGCTTGTATTCTTCCTTCGCTTAATATTTCTCCCGAAAATGTTGCAACAATAAAGGAATATACAAAGAAGATTGCCAAGGAAATGGATGTCCGCGGACTTATGAATATGCAGTATGCAATAGAGGACGGCAAGGTTTATGTTCTTGAAGCAAATCCCCGTGCGTCGAGAACAGTTCCTCTTGTATCAAAGGTTTGCAATATCAAGATGGTGAAGATAGCAACAGAAATTATTACAGCTCCGCTTACGGGCAGACCTTCTCCCGTTCCTGCACTCAAAGAGAGAAAATTCAATCACTACGGAGTTAAAGAAGCGGTATTCCCGTTCAATATGTTCTCTGAGGTTGACCCCCTGCTCGGACCTGAAATGCGTTCAACGGGCGAAGTTCTCGGAATGTCCGATAACTTCGGCGAGGCATATTTCAAGGCGCAGGAAGCTACTCAGACAAAAATCGCTCTTTCGGGAACAGTTCTTATCAGCGTAAACGACGGCGACAAGCCCGAGGTTGTTGAGATTGCAAAGGGCTTTGAAGAATGTGGATTTAATATTCTTGCAACGGGCGGAACATACGACCTTATCACAAAGAACGGCATCAAGGCTGAAAAGATTGCAAAATTACAGCAGGGCAGACCTAATATCCTTGACGCTATTTCAAACGGCAAGATTGATATTATCATCAATACTCCCGATAACAAGCAGGGTAAAGAGGACGACAGCTACATCAGAAAGAACGCTATCCGCAAGCGTGTGTTCTATGTTACAACAATGGCTGCCGCAAAGGCAACTCTTGAAGGAATAAAATCAGTTAAGCACGGCAGAGGAAAGACAGTCAAGTCCCTTCAGCAGTTCCACAGCGAAATCGAATAAAAACAAAATCCGCTCTGAAAATTCAGAGCGGATTTTTCATACAAAATTTCTCAGAATATAATATAAGAAAAGCACAACGGCAAATATTATCCAGAAAACCGTATTCCTTGGAACAACCTTGATTTTTTTATCAAAAAACGCGAGAGCAAAAAGCTCAATATAGAGCATAATCAGCAACGCTAAAATTATCGGTATCGCAGGATTGAACTTTATAGCGGATATTATATCTCCGCGCAGTATCGAAAGAACGCTTCGTGTATTTCCGCAGGCAAAGCATTGATACCCCGTAGTAATATAAAAAACGCAGAATTTCGGCAAAAGCGACAGAAAAAAATCAATGTTCAGTTTGAGAACAAGAAAACCCGTGACCGCTAGAATAGGAAGTATCACAGCGATAATTTTCAGCTTTTTGTTTTTCATTTTCTCACCTTGCTTTGTTTTCTGCTATCACTATATTAGCATAAATTTTTTTCTCTTTCAACTGTTGACAAATAAGCAAAAATGATATAAAATGTATCTTAGACAAAATTGAAAGGTTCATAGGGGGTGCTTTGCTTGGCTGATACCGCAACAACTGAAGAAATCAAGGATACTCTTGAACTTTCATCAGACCAGAAAAAGCCTTCAAAGCCGCCTAAAAAAGAACCTCAGATGCCCGAGGAACTTCTTCACCCCAAAAAGCTTTTTGTCGAGGAAGTTTTGAAGACCATTGTCGGCGTGATACTTGTTCTTTTGTTTATCGCATTGTTTGTCGGAATAGTATGGTATTTCCTCATTCAGCTTGACGCCACATTTTTCGATAAGCTTCTGGGAGAAACAACGCAGGTCTCAACTCAGGGGTTAGGGTATCTTATTATGCCTAAGATTTGATTTTAAGGCGAATGTTTTGTCCTATATGCCGGTGTGATGGAATTGGTAGACGTGCTGGACTCAAAATCCCGTGGTGGCGACACCGTGTCGGTTCGAGCCCGACCACCGGTACCAGCAGAGCAATCTGCAAGAACCGCTCTGTTTTAAAGACGGAGCGGTTATGTATTTTTTATGGAATTTGGAGGAATTATTTATGGAAATGAAATTTTATCGTTGCGCGCATTGCGGTCAGATAATTGCAATGGTTAAAAATGTGGGAGTACCCGTTAAGTGTTGTGGAGAGAATATGCAGGAAATCATCCCTTGCTCAACCGACGCCGCAACAGAAAAGCATGTTCCCGTTTACACAGTTGAAAACGGCAAGGTAACAGTTAAAATCGGAGAAGTTGCTCACCCGATGACAGAAGAGCATCTCATTGAGTGGGTTTCACTTAAAACAAAATTCGGAAATCAGCGTAAAGAGCTTAAAGCAGGGGACGCTCCCGAGGTTTGCTTTGCGCTCTGCGACGGCGACGAGGTAGAGGCTGTTTACGCTTACTGCAATCTTCACGGTCTCTGGAAGGCATAAGTTTTTAAAAAGGCTTTTATCATAATAAAAATAACGCTTGTCAGAAAGGGGTGACGGCTTTTGTTTGCCATCCTTTCCGACAAGCTTTTTTATTGCTTTATTCGACCTAAAATGTCACCGTTTATGTTGACATTCTGTTCAAAGTATGATATAATCATTAAGATATTATTGGTAACAGTGAATAAATAAAAAATAAGCCGAGCCTGTCGATAAGACAAGCCCGGAGCACAAATCTGGTGCCGCTAACCGGACTCGAACCGGTACGCTTTTAACGGCGAGGGATTTTAAGTCCCTTGTGTCTACCAATTCCACCACAGCGGCACAACATAGATATTATACTATCTCAATCATAAAATGTCAATAATAATTTTAACTTTTCTGCAAATCTATCGGGGGATTTATTTTGAATAAACTTGCGAATGCTCTCAAATACTTCTACTACGGGCTTCAGTTTTCTGTCGGGATAATAACCCCGTTTATCGTTTGTATTCTCCTTGCCGATTATTTGAAGACAAAATTTTCGCTCGGGGATTGGATAACGATTGTGGCGATTATTCTTGCTTTTTCTCTTGCCGCGGCGGACGCTGTCTCTCTTGCAAGAGTTTTCATCAAAATGATGGATAATAAAAAGGGGGATAAAAATATTGAGCAAAATGATAAAAAATGAGCTTAAATTTATCGTTCCCTGCGTTTTTATCGCCGATATTGCAGTTTATCTGATTTCTTTTATTTTTAAAGGCGTTACTCTTTCAATGTTTCTGGGACTGCTGCTCGGCAGTGTAGCGCTGATACTTAATCTTTGTGTTTTAGGCTCTGATGTTGAGTTGGCTCTCAAACGCTTTGCTCTTGACAAAAACGAAAAAAGAGCAAAAAACAAAATGGCGACAAGCTATATCCTGCGCAGCCTTATCGTAGCTGTCGTCATATTCCTTTCGCTTATATCGGATTTGTTTGACACTATAGGAGTGGTCATCCCCTTTCTTTATGTCAAGCCGATATATATGATAAAGTCATCTATTTCACATAAAAAGGAGGGGAAATAATATGGGATTTGCTCAGTCGGGCGATTTCGGAGGAGTTAGCGGACCGGGTGTGCTGTTTTATTTTGACTTGCCGATAGTCGGAAGAATAAACATCACCGAATCCGTTGTCATAGGCTTTGTGCTGGTTGTTGCTATCAGTATTTTTGTTATATGGCTCACTCACGGAATGAAAAAAATCCCGACAAAAAGGCAGATTGTCGCCGAATGGATAGTCGAAACCGTCAATAAGCTTGTTAAGGATAATATGGGACCTTCTCATCTTGTCTATGCACCTTACATTGCTACGATATTCGTCTTTTCCATAACGGGAAGTTTAGTCAGTCTGTTAGGGCTTCGTTCAGTGACTGCGGACGCAAGCGTAACTATTGCGTGGGCTCTTATCTGTCTTGTAATGATAACCTACACCAAGCTCAAATACAGCGGTTTCGGTGGTTATCTAAAAAGCTTCACCGAGCCTATCTTTGTGATGACGCCTATGAACATCTTCTCTGAGATTATGACGCCTATCTCGATGGGACTTCGTCACTTCGGAAATGTTGCGGGCGGTATGGTTATCACAGCTCTCATCTATTGGGCGCTCGCAAATCTTTCGGCAAAGCTTCATCTGTATTTCAGTATGGGCGAAATCAGAATAGGCGTATTGCAGATAGGTATTCCTGCGGTTCTTTCTGTATACTTTGACCTGTTCAGCGGATTTATGCAGGCTTTCATTTTCATTATGCTGACAATGGCAAATGTCGGAAACTGTATTCCCGACGACAAAAAATAATTCAGGCAAAAATTTATTTTTCACATAATAATGGAGGTAAATATTATGAATTTCACAAATGAAAACGGATTTTTCCAGGCACTCGTGCTTATGGGCTCCGCAATTGGTGCAGGACTTGCTATGATAGCAGGTATCGGCCCCGGTATCGGTGAAGGTTTCGCAGTAGGTAAGGCGTGTGAGGCTATCGCTCGTCAGCCTGAGGCTCAGGGCGATGTTACAAGAACAATGTTCATCGGTTGTGCCGTTGCAGAAACAACAGGTATCTACGGATTCGTTGTTGCCCTCATCCTTCTCTTCGGTAATCCCTTTATCAAGTATTTCCTTTAATAGCGGGAGGATTATATGAGCGTTGAAATGATAATACCGTGCATAGCGTCGGCAGGTACAGGTCTTAACCTTGAATTCTTGTCGATCGACCTCGGTACTATTATCGGAACTCTCCTTAACACTCTGATACTCTTTCTGGTAATAAAGCATTTTCTTTTCGGCAAGGTCAATCAGATTCTTGACGACAGAAAAAAATATGTGGAGGATACCTACTCCGAGGCGGACAAGGCTAAGGAAAACGCAAAGGCTCTTGAAGCCGAATACGATGAAAAGCTCCGCGCCGCAAAGGAAGAATCCGCAGATATTATCAGAAACGCTACCGTAAAGGCTCAGCAGCGCTCCGATGAAATTGTTTTCGCGGCAAAGAACGAAGCCGCAGGCATTATCAGCAGAGCAAACGAAGATATCGAGCGTGAAAAGAAGCGCGCAGTAAATCAGATTAAGGACGAAATTTCCGATATAGCAATAGCCGTTGCCGAAAAGGTTGTTGAAAAAGAAATAACCTCAAAGGATAACGACAGGCTTATCGAGGAATTTATTGAAAATGTAGGTGAGCTGTAATGGCAGGAATGGTTGAACAAACATACGCCGAAGCTGTTTTCAAGCTTGGCGAAGAACAGAACTGTCTTGATACTCTCTGCAACGAAATTTTTGATGTTGCCGACATTTTGGGCAACAACACCGATTTTTTAAAACTGCTTTCCTCTCCCACAATCCCTCTTGACGAAAAAAAGAGCGTTATCGAGCGTGTTTTTAATGGCAAAGTTTCGGAATATACCCTGAACTTTCTTTTTGTGATAACAGAAAAGAACCGTTCGTCTTATATCCGCGGAATAGCCGACAGACTCAGAGCTCTTTACAACGATTATAACGGAATAATCGAAGTCAGGGTTACAACATCGGAGGAGCTTTCGGCGGAACTGTCCGCAAAGCTCAAAGCAAAGCTTGAAAGCGTAAGCGGAAAAAAAGTTACACTCATCCCGCAAATCGACAAATCCATTCTCGGAGGAATTGTTCTCGATTATGGCAACACCCGTATGGATTCCAGCGTAAAGACGCGCCTTGAAGGCGTAAGAAACGCTGTAAAGTCGATAATAGCATAAATTTTTAAACCGAAAGGTGTGAACAAATTGAATTTGCGCCCAGATGAAATAATAGGTCTTATTAAAGAAGAAATCAAAAATTACGGCAATAAGATCGAAAATACCGACATCGGCACGGTTGTCACCGTCGGCGACGGTATTGCAAATATTCATGGGCTTGAGAAGTGTATGTCAAACGAACTTCTCGAGTTTGGAAACGGCGTTTACGGAATGGCTCTCAACCTTGAACAGGAATTTGTCGGAGCGGTTATGCTCGGCGACGATAAAGGCATCAAAGAGGGCGACACCGTAAAGCGTACAGGAAAAATCGTTTCCGTTCCCGTCGGCGAAGAACTTCTCGGAAGAGTAGTAAACTCTTTGGGACAGGCAATCGACGGTAAAGGACCTATCCTCACGACAGAAACCCGTCCTATCGAACAGATAGCTCCGGGTATCATCACAAGAAAATCAGTTAATGTTCCTTTGCAGACAGGCATCAAGGCTATCGACTCTATGATTCCTATCGGCAGAGGTCAGCGTGAGCTTATCATCGGCGACCGCCAGACAGGTAAGACCGCAATAGCTCTCGATACAATCATCAACCAGAAGGACAAGGATGTAATCTGTATCTATGTCGCAATAGGACAGAAGCGTTCAACGGTTGCAAATGTCGTTGAAACGCTCACCAAAAACGGTGCTATGGATTACACTATCGTCGTTTCGGCAACAGCGTCCGAGCTTGCACCGTTGCAGTATATCGCTCCCTATGCAGGTTGTGCAATGGGTGAATACTTTATGTCAAAGGGCAAAGATGTTCTTTGCGTTTATGACGACCTTTCAAAGCACGCTGTCGCTTACCGCGCACTGTCGCTTCTGCTTAAACGCCCGCCCGGACGAGAAGCTTACCCCGGAGATGTATTCTATCTCCATTCAAGACTTCTTGAAAGAGCGTGCAACCTTAATGAAAACTACGGCGGAGGTTCACTCACAGCGCTTCCCATCATCGAAACTCAGGCAGGAGATGTTTCCGCATATATTCCCACAAATGTCATCTCCATCACAGACGGTCAGATATTCCTTGAAACCGACCTTTTCAACTCAGGCGTAAGACCTGCCGTTAACCCCGGTATCTCTGTATCGCGAGTTGGAGGAAACGCACAGATAAAGGCGATGAAGAAAGTTTCGGGCTCATTGAAGCTCACCTATTCGCAGTATCGTGAATTGCAGGCGTTCTCTCAGTTCGGCTCCGACCTTGACGCTGACACAAAGGCAAGCCTTGCAAGAGGAGAACGAGTTGTTGAAGTGTTGAAGCAGGGAAGAAACTCACCGCTTACCGTTGAACATCAGGTAATCATTATTTACGCCGTAACAAACAACTATCTCCATTCAATTCCGACAACAGCAGTTGCCGAATTTGAAAAAGAACTTTTTGATTATGTTGATACAACACATCCCGACATCATCAGCGGACTTAAAGCCAAGAAGGATCTCACACCCGAAATCGAAGAAGAGATGAAAACCGCACTCGATGAATTTGTTTCAAAATTCATATCCGAGCGCACATAAATCTTCCACTATGTATTTGAAATCGAGGTGAAAACCGTAAATGGCAGCGTCTAATATGAAAGACATCAAGCGTCGTATCAAAAGTATCGAATCGACAATGCAGATAACAAAGGCAATGCAGCTTGTTGCGTCGTCAAAGCTGAGAAAAGCAAAGGAACGCGCCGATAACGCAAGACTTTTTTTCGACACCCTCTATGATACAATGTGCGAGATAAGCAGGAACGCACCCGAATTTTCATCTGTCTTTACAAAAAAGCGTGAGATAAGAACAGTTCTTCTCATAGTAATTGCAGGCGACAGGGGACTTGCGGGCGGCTTTAACTCGAATATCTTAAAGCTTGCTTACCGCAGAGCGCAGGAAATATCCGCAACGGGAAAGACAGTCGAAATCGTCGCTATCGGCAAAAAGTCGGTCGAATATTTTGAAAAGCGTGAATTTACTGTCAGAGCAAAATATTCCGAAATAGCCGAGGGCATTTCTATTTATGAATCGTCCGATATAGTTCAGACTATTATGGGACATTATATGAACGGTCTTTGCGACAGTATCGAGCTTTTCTATACTTCGTTCCTCAACACTCTTACTCAGGAAACAAAATCCTATGTTCTTCTTCCTCTTGAAGTCGGGGAAATAACAAAAGGCGGAAAGGCAACGGGGCTTACCGAATACGAGCCGTCGGCTGAGGCGGTTTTCGACAGCATTGTCCCCGGATATATAACGGGAATACTTTTCGGAGCGATTGTTGACAGCTTTGCGGCTGAACAGGCTGCAAGAAGAACTGCTATGGAATCCGCTTCCGACAACGCAGGCGAAATTATAGGAGAATTACAGCTTGTTTATAACAGAGCCCGTCAGGCGTCTATTACTCAGGAAATTACCGAGATAGTCGGCGGCGCTCAGGTTCAGAGCTAAACTCAGATTAAGGAGTTGAAATTATTTGGCAAAAAATATAGGCACCATTGTGCAGATTATCGGTGCGGTAGTCGATATCCGCTTTTCAAAGGATAATCTACCCAATCTGCTCAATGCTATCGTTATCGACAATAACGGAACTCCCCTTACAGTCGAGGTTGCACAGCATATAGGCGACGATGTTGTCCGCTGTATCGCAATGGGTGCAACAGACGGTCTTGTAAGAGGTCTTGCCGCAGAGGATACGGGCGGACCAATCAAGGTCCCCGTCGGCAGAGAAACTCTCGGCAGAATTTTCAACCTTTTGGGCGAGCCCGTCGATAATCTTCCCGCACCGGAAACAAAGGAAAAATGGGCTATTCACCGTGAGGCTCCAAGCTATGAAGAACAGCAGGCTTCGTCCGAGGTTCTTGAAACCGGTATCAAGGTTATAGACCTTATCGCACCTTATCTTAAAGGCGGAAAGATAGGTCTTTTCGGAGGAGCCGGAGTAGGTAAGACCGTTCTTATTCAGGAACTTATCAACAATGTCGCAAACCAGCACGGCGGTATTTCCGTATTCACAGGTGTTGGTGAGCGTACAAGAGAAGGTAACGACCTTTACAATGAAATGAAGGATTCGGGGGTTATCGATAAGACCGTCCTTGTTTACGGTCAGATGAACGAGCCTCCCGGAGCGAGAATGAGAGTAGGTCTTTCAGGACTTACTATGGCGGAATATTTCCGTGATGTCGAGGGGCAGGATGTGCTTCTTTTCATCGACAATATCTTCAGATTTACTCAGGCAGGCTCAGAGGTTTCCGCTCTTCTTGGAAGAATGCCTTCAGCCGTAGGTTATCAGCCTACTCTTGCTACCGAAATGGGCGCTTTGCAGGAGCGTATCACATCTACCAACAAGGGCTCGATTACATCCGTTCAGGCAGTTTATGTTCCTGCCGACGACCTTACCGACCCTGCTCCCGCAACCACCTTTGCTCACCTTGACGCAACTACCGTTCTTTCAAGAAGTATTTCTTCTCTCGGTATTTACCCTGCGGTTGACCCTCTTGAAAGTAATTCGAGAATACTTACTCCCGAAATTGTCGGCAACGAGCATTATGAAACTGCCCGTGCTGTACAGTCGGTTCTTCAGCGTTATAAGGAACTTCAGGATATCATCGCAATTATGGGTATGGACGAACTTTCCGACGAAGACAAGCTCACCGTTGCAAGAGCAAGAAAAATTCAGCGTTTTCTTTCTCAGCCTTTCAGCGTTGCAGAGCCTTTCACGGGTATGCAGGGCAAGTATGTCCCCATAAAAGAAACTATCAGAGGATTTAAAGAAATTCTCGAGGGCAAGCATGATGACATTCCCGAATCTGCATTCCTCTTTGCAGGCACTATTGACGATGTTATCGAAAAAGCCAAGAAGAACAACGGATAAGGAGGAATATCTATGTCAGCAGCATTTAAGCTGAAGGTAATTACTCCCGAAAAGCTTTTCTTTGACGGCGAAACCGAGAATATCATCGTCCGCACAACCGTCGGCGATGTCGGAATTCTTGCAAAGCATATCGACTATGTTGCAGTTCTTCCGTCGGGACCGTTAAAGGTCAAAATGCAGGACGGCTCTTTCAGAACAGCCGCTGTTTCAGGCGGAACGATAAAGGTCTCAAAAGAAGGCGTTGTCATTCTTGCAACAGCTGTTGAATGGGCGGACGAAATCGACATCGAACACGCAAAGCGTTCCGAAGAGGACGCAAGAGAAAAAATCAAAATCCACACAAGCGGCGTAGAATTTGACCGCGCGCAAGCAAAATTAAAGCGTGCGCTCAACAGAATAAATGTCAGCCGCAATGGATAGGATAAATGCAAAGCTATGTAAATCTTAAACGATTTGCATAGCTTTTTGCAAAAGGAGCCGATATAATGAAAAAAGTCTTTACCGTTGACGGAGAAAAGCTTGAATTCAAAGATGTTATCGTTAAAATCAACGGCATAGAGCAATCTGCCATTAAAATTAAAATAATTGCCACAAAAGAAGAAATGATAACGCTTGATACCATGCCTTTTCCCGAAAACAGCGACGATGCACGGGAATACATCGAAGACTGCTATTATTGTCGAAATATCCGTAAAGACGGCAGTATATATGTTTGTGATGATGAAGGCTTCGACTCCGACCTTTCGGACTGCTCAGCTTCGGTAAGACAACCGAATGATATTAAAAAGATTATTTCAGATTATTTTGAGTTCAAAGGCTATGATGAAGATACCTATGGGCTAACGGTTGACGAAATAGTGGAAGAATATGAACTCGAAAGCTAAAATAAAACCGTACTTTTTTATAAGTACGGTTTCTTTTTTTATTTTGTGAGAAGTGAAACACACTCCACATGATTTGTCCTCGGGAACATATCCACAGCCCTTGCTTTTTTGACATTATACCCCTTTTCGCATAACAGCCTCAAATCTCTTGCACAGGTCGCAGGGTTGCAGGAAATGTAAACTATTTTTTCGGGCGACATCTTTAATATCGCGTCAATAGCAATGCTGTCGCAACCCTTTCTTGCAGGGTCCAGTACGATAATATCAGGCTTAACACCATCGGTAATTAACTTTGTTGCCACGGTTCCTGCGTCTCCGCATATAAACTCGGCGTTTTTTATGCCGTTATCATCTGCATTCTCTTTTGCGTTCTCAATTGCTTCGGGAATGATTTCAACGCCGATGAGCTTCTTCACCTTGTCTGCCATAGAAAGACCTATCGTTCCCGCGCCGCAATAGAGGTCAAGGAGCGTTTCATCACCCTTTAAATCCGCATACTCCGCCGCGATATTGTAGAGCTTTTCCGCCTGAGCGGTATTTACCTGATAAAACGCTTCGGGCGCGAGTTTTATTCTGTTACCGCACATTGTATCAAAGATATATCCGTCACCGAATACAGCCTTAGAACTTCTGCCCATAATCACATTTGTTCTGTCGGGGTTTATATTCATAACAACTGTTTTAATATCGGGGAAGAGAGCGACAATTTCATTTGCAAGAGATTTTATTTCTCTTTCGCAGTTTTTTCTTACAATAAGACAGAGCATTATCTCTCCCGTGTGGTATCCGCGCCTTAAAAAAATGTGCCTTAAAAGACCTGTGTTAGTATTTTCATCATAAGGAGTTATCCCTTTTTTAACAGCAATTTCAAGCACTTTTTCTGATATTTCACCGAAAATTTCAGGTTGCAAAAGACAATTTGAAAAGGGTATGACTCTGTGGCTTCTCATAGCGTAAAATCCAAAAACAGCTCCGTTTTCAGTCTTTGCAACGGGGTACTGCGCCTTGTTCCGATAGTGATATATTTCATCACAGCCTAAAATTTTGTCAAATTCCGCGTCAATTCCACCGATGCGCTTGAATGCATTTTTCACGATATTTTCCTTGACAGCAAGCTCGGCTTCATAGGAAATATGCCTTAACGAACATCCTCCGCATTTTTTAAAAACAGCGCAGTCGTTTTCAATTCTTGCTTCTGATGGTGAGATAACGCTATCGATTATCCCATAGGCAAAGCTTTTTTGTATTTTTACAATTTTTACTGAAAGCTTGTCGCCGACAGCCGCAAAAGGAACAAATACAGCAAATCCGTCGTGTTTTCCCACTCCGTTTCCTTCGTCGGTAATATCTGTTATTTCAAGTTCAATTATATCGTTTTTGTTAAACATATTATAGTCCTCTTTAATAATTTATGATAATATTATACAATAACAATGACATCTTTTCAATAGTCTTGATTTTTCTGTCATTTTGTGGTATAATTTACAATCATGATTTCAAAGGGGATATTTTTATGAAAAAATATACTAAGCTGTCGGCTTTGATACTTGTTGCGGCTTTGCTTTCCGCTTGCTCTTCAACGACCGTCAACGAGCCGCAGTCAACTTCTGCCGAAACAGTTGCGGTAACAGATGAAACAACTACTCCCGTTTCCGATATAACAGAAACAGAAGCTACAACCGCAGAAACAACCACAACTCTTCCCGAAGAAACCACAACTGAAGAGACAACAACCGAGGAAACTACAACAACACCAGAAACCACTACAACTCCCGAAACAACTACAACACCCGAGACTACAACTACACCCGAAACCACTACTACACCCGAAACTACAACTACACCTGAAACCACAACTACACCCGTTACCACTACAACGGTTGCCACAACCACAACTCCTCCTCCCGCACCGACAAGAACAACTCCTGCCGCTTATGTTGAGGCAGCTGATGAAATTGCCGCTATTGTTAATTCTTACAGAAAAAGCAAAGGCTTGCAGGAATGTCAGGTCAGCGTTTATCTTACAAACGCCGCTCAGATACGCTCTGTTGAAAGCGTGACATCCTTCACGCACGACCGTCCCGACGGAAGAAAATATAATACCGTCCTTGAAGATGTCGGAATAAAATCCTCTCTCCGTGATTTTGGCGAAATTATGGCTAATTGGAATCCTGGCGGAACGGGCAATAAACTCGACCCCGATTACATAGTTAACGGAATATGGATGAAATCGTCAGGACATAAAGCTATAATAGATATGCCCCAGTGGAACTATATGGGAGTCGGTATTTCTAAATCATCAAGCGGAAGATACTATTTTATAATCGAATTTGCCGAAACAAAGCGCGGAATAACATCTATTCAATAAGATTTTTACGGGTATCGGGCGTCTGAAGTCCGATACCCGAATTTTTTTAAAAATCCTCTTGACAAACATTTTTATTGTGGTATAATAGTTTAACTACCGAGGGAGGTGAGTTGGTTTGGCACAGATAAAAAACATATCCGAAAACAGACAGGCAAGGCACGAGTATTTTGTTCTTGAAAGCTTTGAAGCAGGAATAGAACTAGTCGGAACAGAAGTCAAGTCCATAAGAAACGGCGGAGTAAACTTAAAGGACAGCTGGTGTTCTATTGACAACGGCGAGCTTTTTGTCAAGGGTATGCATATTTCACCTTATGAAAAGGGTAATATATTTAATAAAGACCCTTTCAGAGTGAGAAAGCTTCTTATGCACCGCAAAGAAATCAACTCTCTTTTCGGCAAAATAAAGCAGGAAGGGCTTACTCTTATCCCTCTTTCACTTTATTTTAAAGACTCCCGTGTAAAGATGCAGGTAGGTCTTTGTAAAGGTAAAAAGCTTCACGATAAGCGAGAAGACATCGCAAGGCGTGACGCAAAGCGTGAAATCGAGCGTTCCGTTAAGGAGCGTCTGCGATAAAATCCAAGGGGGCGTAAAGGCTTCGACGGGGATTTTGAAGTATGGCAAGCGAGCAGAGGAATCGGACCTCTATAAAACCGATAATTGTGTTTAAATATAAACGCTAACAATAATTACGAACTTCAGGCTGCCTAAGTCAGCCTGCGTCTGACCGCTGAGTACCACGGCTGCGGCTCAGGCGTCGATTAGTGGTGAACGACCGCAGGGAACGCTCTCGCCCTGCGGCTGTATTGAGGGCTACCAAGCCTTGAAGCCTGTCTTTTGGCGTTAAGGCAAGGGAATTTTAAACAAAAGACTGCGCTCGGAGAAAACTGTATGGATAGGTTTTCGGACAGGGGTTCAATTCCCCTCGCCTCCACCAATTTTTAAAAACACTCTGTATAAATCGGAGTGTTTTATCCATTTTAAAGGAGAATTTTATGAAAATAACAATTATTCACGGTCAAAGCCACAAAGGCTCTACATATCATATTGCAAGAATACTTGCCGAAAAAGTAGGAGGGGAGATAATCGAATTTTTTCTGCCCCGAGATTTTTCAGAAATTTGTCTCGGATGTACTTCCTGCTTTATGAAAGGCGAAGAAAATTGTCCGCACTATGAAAAACTTTTGCCTATAAGTAAAGCGATGTTTGAGGCGGACCTTCTCATTTTTGCAAGTCCCGTTTATGTTTATCACGCAACGGGAGCAATGAAATCCTTCCTTGACCATTATGGATATATGTGGATGGTTCACCGTCCGAGAGGAGAAATGTTCACAAAGCAGGCTGTCTGCATCTCAACAGCCGCAGGCGGAGGAACAAAGTCCACAAATAAAGATATGGCGGACAGTTTATTTTTCTGGGGAGTGCCTAAAATATATAACATAGGTGTTAATGTTCAGGCAATCAACTGGAATTCTATATCCGAAAAAATAAAAAAGACAATAGAGCATAAAACCGATGTTATTGCAAAAAAGATAAAAAGCCGAAACGGAAAAATCACCCCCGGAATTAAAACGGGAGCATTCTTTTTTATGATGAGTCTTATGCAGAAAAACGGCTGGAACGAGGCTGATAAAAATTATTGGCACGAAATGGGCTGGACAAACGGTAAAAAGCCCTGGAAGAATAATTAAAACGGAGATTTCTTATGGCAAAAAAAGAAGAAAAAACAAATGTAATGCGAATACTTGACAGCGCAAAAATCCCGTATCATAGCCACTCATACGCTGATACGGACGCTCTTTCGGGAACAGAAGTAGCGGATGTCTTGGGACAAAGCTATGAGCAGGTTTTCAAAACTCTGGTAACAGTCGGAAAATCGGGCGAGCATTATGTCTTTGTAATACCCGTAGATAAAGAGCTTGACCTTAAAAAAGCGGCTTCGTCGGCAGGCGAAAAATCAATAGCGATGGTAAAGTCAAAGGAGCTTTTGGGGCTTACGGGTTATATCCATGGCGGATGTTCGCCGATTGGTATGAAAAAACAGTTCAGAACCTTTTTTGATGAAACAGCCGAGCTTTTTGATACAATATTTTTCAGTGCGGGGAAGATAGGCTATCAGGTTGAAATTTCTCCATCTGACCTTGAAAAAATTCTCGGCTTTGAATACTCGGATTTAACATAGGATAAAAGCGGCGACACTTCTTAAAATGTCGTCGTTTATTTTATGTGAAAACTGTGTGAAATCAAAGGAAAAATGCTGAATTGCTTTGCGCTTCAACAACTTGTATATTGTGTATTGTGACAAAATTTAATAAATAATTTTATTAGTTATTTACAATAAAAACAAAAAATAGTATAATTGTATATGTGAAAAAATGAATACAGGGGAGGATAACAGAATGATAAAAAAACTTTCGTCGTGCGTCGGAAAGTATCTTAAACAGTCGATACTTGCTCCGATTATGGTCATCGGCGAGGTTATTCTCGAAACGACAATTCCGCTTGTTATGGTTGAGATTGTCGACAGGGGAATACGAAACGGCGATATCCGATATGTTGCCAAAATGGGCGTTGTTATGGTAGTTATGGCAATAATTTCGCTTATGTTCGGAGCATTATCGGGCAAATTTGCGGCAGAAGCGGCAATGGGCTTTGCAAAGAATGTCAGAAAAAAGCTTTTTGATAAGGTACAGGATTTCTCCTTTGCCAATGTTGACAAATTCAGTACCGCAAGCCTTATTACAAGGCTTACTACCGATGTCACAAACACTCAGATGTCCTATATGATGGTTATAAGGCTTCTTGTAAGAGCGCCCATAATGCTGATTATTGCAACTATTGAGGCTTTCAGGATAAATTCTCAGTTAGCGCTCATATTCCTTGTTGCTATTCCGGTTCTTTCAGTGGCAATTATTATCATTATGACAACGGCTTTTCCTCTTTTTGAAAAAATGCTCAAAAAGTACGATGCGCTTAATGCCAGCGTCCAGGAAAACCTTATCGGAATAAGAGTTGTCAAGGCGTTTGTAAGAGAAGACCACGAAAGCGAAAAATTCCGCGAAGCGTCAAAAAAGCTTATGGATATGCAGTATAAGGCAGAAGGCGTTATTATATTCGGAATGCCCATAATGATGCTTGTTGTATACGGTTGTACCCTTGCTGTTTACTGGTTCGGCGGAAATCTTATGGTAGCTGGAACTATGCAATCGGGCGAGCTTCTCGGTTTTATCACCTACATTATGCAGATACTTACATCGCTTATGATGATTTCGATGATTTTTGTCACACTCGTTCTTTCAAGGGCGTCGATGGAAAGAATTGTCGAGGTTTTTGACGAACAGACCGATATTTCCGATAATTCAGAGGGCGTTACAACCGTTGAGGACGGTTCTGTTGAATTTGAAAATGTAAATTTCAGCTATTCAAAGGATAAGGAAAAGCTTACTCTTGAAAATATCAATATCAGCATAAAATCAGGCGAAACGATAGGTATTATCGGAGGAACAGGTTCGTCAAAGACAACTCTTGTTCAGCTTATTCCAAGACTTTATGATGTTCTTGACGGAGAGGTAAAGGTCGGCGGAAGAAATGTCAAGGATTATTCGCTTGACGCACTCAGAAATTCCGTTGCAATGGTTTTGCAGAAGAATGTTCTCTTTTCGGGAACGATACGCGATAATCTCAAATGGGGCAATGAAAACGCAACGGACGAAGAAATCATCGAGGCCTGCAAATCGGCAGAGGCTCACGATTTCATTATGTCATTCCCCGATGGCTACGACACTGATTTAGGTCAGGGCGGCGTAAATGTTTCGGGCGGACAGAAACAGCGTCTTTGTATAGCAAGAGCGCTTCTCAAAAAGCCTAAAATCGTTATTCTTGACGACAGCACAAGCGCAGTTGACACGGCAACCGACAGCAAGATAAGAAAATCTTTCAGAGAAAAGCTTTCGGGTACAACAACAATTATCATTGCCCAGAGAATTTCATCCGCTTCGGACGCCGACAGGATAATCGTACTTGACGACGGAAAGATTAACGCTGTCGGAACTCACGAAGAGCTTCTTGAAAGCAACAAAATTTACAGAGAGGTATTTGACTCTCAGCAGAAAGGAGCTGAGTAATTATGCCGAAAAAAGGAAGAACACCCGACGCTCCGAAAAATATGAAAAAGATTTTTTCAAGGCTCTTTTCCTACTACAAGGACTATAAACCGAGACTTGTCCTTGCAATTTTCTGCGCGATATTCAGCTCAGCTGCTTCGGTAGTAGGAACGCTGTTTTTAAGAGAACTTATTGACACCTATATTGAGCCGATAATCAAAAATGCTCCCGGAGCGCCCACAATCGCAGATTTCGGTCTGGCGGTTCTCGGAGTAGCGGCAATGTATGTTGTCGGAGCGGTATCAACTTTCGTTCTCAATAAAACAATGCTTTATATGTCAACGAGAATACTCCACAAAATCAGGACCGAGCTTTTTGTCAATCTTCAAAAGCTGCCGATAAAATACTTTGATACACATACTCACGGCGAACTGATGAGCCGTTTCACCAACGATGTCGACGCTCTGCGTGAAATGCTCAGCAGCAGTATTTCTCAGATTTTTACAACAACGCTCAGTGTTATAGCTGTTTTCGTATCAATGCTTGTTTTAAGCTGGCAACTGACAATTCTTGTTGTTCTTATGCTTGTTCTTGTAATGTTCCTTATAGGAAAAATCGGAGGAAACAGCGGAAAGTACTTCAAGAAACAGCAAGAAGAAATAGGCAAGGTCAACGGCTATATCGAAGAAATGATTGAAGGCCAGAAGGTTGTCAAGGTTTTCTGTCACGAAGATACAGTTAAATCCGAATTTGACAAAATCAATGAAAATCTTTGTGACGCCGCAACAAAGGCGAATACCTTTGCGAATATCCTTATGCCCGTTATGGGCAACTTGTCGCATGTGCATTACGCCGTTACAGCTGTTGTGGGCGGAATAATGGCGATAAACGGAATGCTTACTCTCGGAACGGTTGCGACCTTTGTCCAGCTTACAAAATCGTTCTTTATGCCTATTACTCAAATTTCACAGCAGTTCAACAATATTCTTATAGCTATGGCAGGCGCTGAAAGAATTTTCAACACCATTGATGAACAGCCCGAAACCGACGACGGCTATGTAACTCTTGTCAATGCAAAGATTGCTCCCGACGGAACAATCACCGAGTCTGAAAAGAGAACGGGTATCTGGGCTTGGAAGCATCCTCACGGAGACGGCACGCTCACCTATACAAAGCTTGAAGGAAATGTTGAGTTTGACGATGTTTACTTCGGATATGAAGAAAACAAGACGGTTCTTAACGGCATAACGCTCTGGGCGAAAGAAGGGCAGAAGATAGCCTTTGTCGGCTCAACAGGAGCGGGAAAGACAACGATAACAAATCTTATCAATCGTTTTTATGATGTCCCCGACGGAAAAATCAGATACGACGGAATAAATATCAACAAAATCAAAAAAGCGGACCTTCGCCGTTCTCTTTCAATGGTTTTGCAGGACACTCATCTGTTCACGGGAACAGTTATGGACAATATCCGTTACGGCAAGCTTGACGCTACTGATGAAGAATGTATCAATGCGGCAAAGCTTGCAAACGCACATTCATTTATAAAGCATCTTCCTATGGGGTATGACACATTGCTCACAGCCGACGGCGCAAATCTTTCACAAGGTCAGCGTCAGCTTATATCAATCGCAAGAGCGGCGGTCGCCGACCCTCCCGTGCTTATCCTTGACGAAGCGACAAGCTCTATCGACACAAGAACTGAGGCTCTTATCGAAAAGGGAATGGACAGTCTGATGGAGGGCAGAACGGTATTTGTTATCGCCCACAGGCTTTCAACAGTAAGAAATTCCCACGCAATAATGGTTCTTGAACATGGAAAAATCATCGAAAGAGGAAACCACGACGAGCTTATTGCACAAAAAGGCAAATATTATCAGCTTTATACGGGAATGTTCGAACTTTCTTAAAAAAATCGACCTTTTTGACATTATTTTGCCAAAAAGGTCATTTTTTTCGTTGACATTTTTTTGTCGCCGTGATAAAATATATAAGGTTAGGCAAAAATATATCTTGTCTAACCTTATGATGAATTCGGAGGTGAAAGGAATGGACGCTGGTAACGGCGGAAAACCGGGACGAAGTAGCGGCGTATGCCGCAGTAAAACCGTTTTGTCGGGCGTTCGTTCCGATCGCCTTAATATATAAGCAAAACGGCTTTTTGTGGTTGCGTCCGTATTACTTCCTCTCTTTCAATTTGTAAAGGAGGAATGAAAATGGGGGATAATTTCAAGGGATTTTCTTCAACCATTGAAATTTTGCTTGAAGAAAAGAAATATTCTTCTCTGCGCGACATTTTGAACACGATAAACCCTGCCGATATTGCCGCAATTTTTAACGATATTCAGGAGGAAAAACTGCCGCTTCTTTTCAGACTTCTGCCAAAGGAACTTGCTGCAGAGGCTTTTGTTGAAATGGACGACGATATGCAGGAACTTCTGATTAAAGGATTCAGCGACGCTGAGCTTAAAGCTGTCGTTGATGAGCTTTATGTCGACGACGCGGTTGACATCGTTGAAGAAATGCCCGCAAATGTTGTAAACAGGGTTTTGAAGCAGGCGGACCCTGAGCTTCGCAAAATGATAAACGAAATACTCAAATATCCCGAGGACAGCGCAGGAAGCATTATGACTACCGAGTATCTGAGTTTGAGACCTCAGATGACGGTTGAAGAAGCGATAAAGCGTATCAGAAGAACCTGCGTTGATAAGGAAACGATTTACACCTGCTATGTTACCGACCAGAACAGAACTCTTATCGGTATGCTTTCTCTTAAAGACCTTCTTGTTGCCGACGATGACGATGTCGTAGAAAACATTATGGAAACAAATGTCATCTGCGTCGATACTCACACCGACCAGGAAGAAGTTGCCCAGATGCTCAGTAAGTACAACTTTATGGCTTTGCCTGTTGTTGATAAGGAAACACGCCTTGTCGGAATTGTAACCTTCGATGACGCTATCGATGTCATTGAAGAAGAAACCACCGAGGATATCGAAATGATGGCGGCTATCACTCCTACCGATAAGCCGTATCTTAAAACGGGCGTTTTTGAAACATGGAAAAAGCGTATCCCGTGGCTTCTGCTCCTTATGATTTCAGCGACATTTACGGGACTTATCATCACATCGTTTGAGTCTGCATTGGCGGCTCAGGTTGCATTGACCGCATTTATTCCTATGCTTATGGACACGGGAGGAAATTCGGGTAGTCAGGCTTCTGTTACCATCATAAGAGGACTTTCCCTTAATGAGATTGAATTCAGGGATATTTTCAGAGTTATATGGAAGGAAATCCGAGTTGCCGTTCTTTGCGGACTTACTCTTGCCGCCGCAAATTTTGTCAAGCTCATACTGCTTGACAGAGCGGGAATTATGATTTCTCTCACCGTTTGTCTCACTCTTGTGATTACGGTAATCGTTGCAAAGGTTATCGGTTGTTCTTTGCCTATGCTTGCAAAAAAAATCGGCTTTGACCCTGCCGTTATGGCGAGCCCATTCATTACAACAATGGTCGACGCTCTCTCGCTTCTTGTTTATTTCGGAACAGCAACGGCTCTTTTACATCTGTAATTACAATAAAAGTCACTTTTGGATATTTCAAAAGTGACTTTTTGTTTTATTGACTTTATTATTCTTTGGTGTTATAATAAGCTGATTTATAAATCGGGATGTGGGGGAGAACTAATTGAAGATTGAAAGAGTATATGAAGGGGACGCAAAAGAACTGTTGGAAATCTATGCTCCTTATGTTGAAAAAACCGCTATTTCTTTTGAATATGAAGTGCCATCCGTTGAGGAGTTTGCAGAACGGATAAGAAAAATATCAGCTAAATATCCTTACATAAAAGCAGTTGATAACAGCGGCAAAATTCTGGGTTATGCCTATGCGGGAGCATTTAAGGGGAGAGCCGCTTATGATTGGTCTGTTGAGACAACAATATATGTCAGAAAAGACAAACGACATTCAGGCGTTGGAACAGCGCTTTATGACATTCTTGAAAAGTCGTTATGCAAAATGGGCGTGCTTAACCTGAATGCTTGCATTGCATATATACAAGAAGCAGATGAATATCTGACAAATGACAGTATGCTTTTTCATCAGAAACTGGGGTTTAAGCTTGTAGGAACATTTCATAAGTGCGGCTATAAATTCAATAAATGGTACGATATGATATGGATGGAAAAGATTATCGGAGAACATAGCACAAATCAGCCTAATGTCATATTCGGAGAATGGACAATATAAAACAAGCCCGAGAAGATTGCAGTCTTCTCAGGCTTGTTTTCATATTATTAAACAAAAGCAGTTTCATTGAGAGCGTTTCTTGCATTATCAAGAACCGTTCTTGTTTTTTCAAAAACACTCGACATCTTTTCATTATCGGTCTTGTCAAGGATTTCCTTGGTCTGATTTATAGCGTCCTTGCCCATATTGAGCTGAGTCTCATAAAGATTGTCAAAACGCTTTAACGCTTTTTCTTCAAGAGTTGCATAGGCAACCGAAAGGTCCTTGACAGTGCTGTTTCTTATCTCGTCAAACTTTTCAAGCGTAACATCAATAATGTCTGAACGCTTCTTTGTTCTTAAAATAAGCTTGAAAGACGAAATTGTAGCCGAGGGGAATGTTCCCGAACCCTTGCCCGTAACATTCTTTACCGACTTTGCTACCTGCTCGTTTACTTCGCGCATATAGTCGCTGACATTTCCGCCGCTTGCGGCGTTTACGGCAAGATTGCCAATGCCCAGCTTTTTGGCAAGGTCTCTGCTCATTCTTTCGATAAGAGCGTCGGTTCTCGCCTGGTGAGCCTCGATGCATTTGCGGTAAGCTTCGCCGACTTTATCCATAAGATAGGAGTGAAAATGCGCTTCAACATCTTCTGCGGTAACTTCGTTTCTGCAAGCCACAATATCTTCACGCAGCTTTGAGAAGAATTCATACATCCAGCGTTCAGCTTCCTGCTTCATCTCTGCAATGCTTAAAAGAAGCTTAGGTCTGTTTGCCTCGATAGCTGCATTAAGATTTGCACCTTCCTGCTGAAAACCCTCCATAAGAGTATCAAGCTTTTGCTTGTCAAGAGCAGAAACTTCGGATATCATATCAACTCTCGCGGCGGTATCTTCAAGCATTATTTCCTGCATGGTGAGAACACGCTGAACTCTCAGATAGTCCTTCTGCGTAATAATATCACGGCGCAGAGAACGCTCAAACTTGAAGAATTCCGTTTCATAATACTCCTGAAAACCTTTGAGGTCGGCCCTCGGAGCGTCTGTCTTTCTCTTGAATTCGTCGATACCGCTGATACCGTAAACAACAGCGTTCGGAACAATCTGCTGACAGCAGTTTGCTACTCTCGTGAGTATTTTGTCAATGTCCTCTCTTGAATTGAGCGCGTCAATCATATTGACAAGAACATATATCTTGCCGAATTTCTGCGGTGCAACATGCGTTGCAAGGAACATCTGCTCCGATTCGGAAAACGGAAGCAGGGCAGACGCTACATAAATAACGGCGTCGGCGTTGATAAGATAATCCTGAACCTGCTGATCAAGGTCGTTCATATCCGAAAGACCGGGGGTATCGACTATCCTTACCTCTTTCAGAATTTCAGCATTGTCCCTCACATCCACATAATCAATAGGAGAGGGAAGAGTCTGCATTATCTGTTCAAGACGGTCACGCACAAGGTCGTTTATAGTAAGTTCCTTTTTAATCCCGTTTTTAAGAATTGCCGTTACCGATGGCTTTTCGCCGTAAGAAATCGTATTGATTGTAAAGGTTTCGGGCGCGGCGTTGACGGGAGCAAGCTGCTTTCCTAAAATTGCGTTAATTATCGTACTTTTTCCGCGCTTGAAATCTCCGAGTATTACAAGAGAAAAAGGTTCGTTGCGGCGCTTTGTTATAACGCTGTCCCACTCTTTCATTCTGGCAGAGAATTCATCGCCCAAAATCTCACAGAGTTCCTTGTCGTTGATAAGGCTCTGATAGCTGTTCTGAACAAATTCGATACATTTTAACGCATTGTCGAGATTGAGCGCGGACTGACTTGTTATCTTTTCGTTATCCATATTACTCAACCCCCTTGGAAGCGCCGATAATAATGTCACAACGAAGGTCTATCATCGGCTTGTTTACAATATGTCCGCGGCCTTCTGAACTGATGTCGCTGCGGCAGTTGTAATATATTTCGCAGTTTAAAAATTCAAGCGCGCACAGTATTCTTCTTTCTGCCCTTGTTGTTTCGGGCGGAATATTAAGGTCCCTCGCCGCCGTGAATTTTACAGTTTTGTTATAGTCGTCAATAACGCTCTCGGGTTTGAACTTCTCATCATTGTCATAATTCATAAAGAGCGGTATTTTCTTATCGGACAGCGATTTGAGAATAAACGGGAACCTTTCGGGTTCGTCAAGACAAATCATAACAGCGCGGTCGTTTGTTACATCTGCAAAGCGCGCCCAATCCGTCATAATATAATTGAGCTGCTTCGGTATGCTTTCGATACGCGTAAAGTTTTTCTGTCTTTCGTTACCGTCGGCAAAGCCTATGTACGGGGCGATAAAATTATAGATGCAGTGGTTGTTGTGCGTTCTCGAAATACCCGTTGCAAGAACAAATACAAGTTCTTCTTCACTGCACATTCCGACAAGTGATTTTGTCATTATTATGCAGGGTTCAATACCCTCTGCAAAAACCGCAACAAGTTCAGGCGTCTGGATTTTTGTGTTTATCATAATGGCAGGCAGACGCGCCTTTAACCTTTCCGCACAGGTTTTTGCAATGTCGTATATTTTTGTGTTATTCCAACCGTCAACCGTCACAGCTCCGTCAAAATATCTTTTCATAACTGAGGGCATATCGGTTGAGGTGATTGATTTTACAAGCTTATTCCAGCCCGTGATGCTATTCAGAGACTGCCTTGAGAGACATTCTGTCTGAAAGGCGTAATTAACGCTTTCCGATGTAATCTTCGGAGTAAGTGAATGAAGAATAAGATAGGACTGAAAGCTTGTGTCTATTTTAAGCAAGGGATTTTCATATTCAATAGCTGAACTCATCGAGTCGGCCTCCTTAATGGTTATTTAAACAGAACATAAGTTATACAGTCTGAGCTTCTTCTTCATCAGTTCCCGCAACGGTTTCTTCCTCGACTTTTGTAATGGTCTGATAAAGACCGTAAGCCTCGGCAAGAAGACCGCCGACATACTCTGCAACGCTTCTGAGCCATTCTCTCTCGGAATCCGAAAGTTCTTTCTGTTCAGCCTTGAGCTTGTTGAGGTTGTCAAGGGTTTTCTGTGTATCTTCAAGGATGACCTCGGTTTCGCTTTCAAGCTTTGCTTTGAGTCCTTCAAACGAATTGAATACCTGCTGACGAACAGTTTCCGAGAAGTCCGAATTAATTTTCATTTCCTTGAACTGCTTTTTAACGGTCGACTTGAAATCAGCCTTGTACTTTTCTATTCTTTCCTGAACGAGCAGTTTGTCAACCGAGAACTTGCCCGAGAATGTTCCTGCTATACCTGCTATAGCGATAACGCAGAGAGTAACAGGTCCCGCTGTTGCAATTCCGAGCGCTCCGGCAAGATAAATAGCCGCAAAGAATGTTGCATAGAATCCTGCAAAGCCTGTAACTCCGCCTAAGAGCGCACCCTTGACGCCTGCCTCGCGGAAGCCGATGAATATTCCGCCGACGCCAAAGTTTATGATAGAGCCTATTGCCGAGCCGATAACCTGATTAACAGGGCGCTCGGGAACAGAGAACATCTCTTGAATTCGGTTAACCGACGCAAAGAATTCGTCCTCGAAGGATTGCAGACGCTCCGCTTCGTCCGAAAGGGCAATGTTAATCTCATTCTGAATCTGTTCACAGATGAGCTGTGCCTTGTTTTCGATGCTTTCTCTTATCTTTTCGGTAAGTTTTGCGTTGACAAGCTTCATTCTGTCACGCTTGAGGTCTTCCGATGTCATCGGGAATTCGTCGATAACCTGCATTGCGGTGTCTTCAATCTGAACCCAGTAATCGTCAAGGATAGGCTGCAAGTCGGTGAATGCCTTGTTTGCGGCCTCGTTGATTCTTACAAATTCTTCACGCTTCTTGGTTCGGATATCCTCGATTTCATCTATGGCAGCCTGATATTTTTCAAGGAACTCGTCTGTTTCCATAAGAAGTGCGTTTTCGCGAAGAACAGTAGAGTTGATAAGCTCCGAACCTGAACTGATAATCTTGTTTGCAAGCATCTGTAAGGTGATAGAACCTCTGTCCTTTGTGAGCAGAGATTCAAGCGTATGCTCGAAAACGGGGAAGTTACTTTCTTCAAGCATAGCGGCGTCGCCCGTCTGTTTTGCAACGAGGGCTTTCTTTGCATATACTCCTATAACCTTGGGAAGACCTATCTTGCGCTTATAGACTGCAAATTCCTTAGAATCCTCGCCCATAACCGCCTTGGCTTTGTCCATAACATACTGTCCGATACGCTTGCGGACAGTTTCAACGATGCGTTCCTCGTCCTCGCGCGCAAAGGTGCCGAAGCAGTTTACTGCGAAAATTATTCTTCCGAGGTCGCTCGTCAGCATCTTCTTTTCAAGAAATTCCTTTTCAAACTGGGAAAAAGGAGAATTTGCGCTGATTACAAAAACAGCGGCGTCAATTTCAGGCAGTATTGACAATGTAACATTTGTCATCTGCTCGTCATCGTTGAGACCCGGAGTGTCGATAATATCGACATTGTTTTTGCAGAAGTCGGTGTCGTAATAAACCGTAGCTTCTTTTATGGTCTCAGCTTTCTGTTCCGATTCAAATGAAAGCTTTGTAACATAATTTGCAAGCTCTGCAATATCAACGCTTTCTTTTTCTCCGCTTTTGTATTCAATTGTAACATAAGGAGTTTCACTGTATGTAACTCTGTTCAATGTCGCCGTAGCGGGAAGAACATCGGCAGGAAGAACTTCCTGTCCGAGCATCGCGTTGATAAGGGTCGATTTTCCTCTTTTGAACTCGCCGACAATAGCAACCTCAAAATGCTCCTGCGCAACTTTTTCTATCGTTGCCGCAATAGACTTCGAGGTTCGTTCAAGTCCCAGAGAGTCGCAATACTGCATAAGAAGAGTAAGTCTTTCCTTAAGGGTTTCCACCGTTTCTTTATAGGCGGAATAGCTTCCGTAATCAAAGGTCTGGTTCATAATAGCCTCCTGATACTGAATGTATTTTTCGATTCAGCGAAATGAGCATACATATATTGATATTATAACAAATAACTATAAAATTGTCAAATATATTTTTGTGTTATAGCATATTTTACAAATTTATTTTGACCGTTATGTTGAAAAGGTAAGACTTTTTGCAATATTTGTAAACTAATTGTTAAAGTGTTGACTTGAAATTAACTTTGGTGATAAAATTACAATAAATTCGTGCAGTTTGAAGACAACTAAGAAAGGGGTGACAGAATATGCGGAATATTTCCGATTGCGTTGATGAAATAGTCGGCGAAGAGGCTGATGAAAAGGTCATTGAAGAACGCAATAAAAAGGATATTGCCTTCATAGTATTCTGGTGCCTTCTTTATGTTTTCATGATGGTAGTTCAGGCATTCACTACTGTTATGTTTGCTAAAAGCATAATAGCACAGTTGCAGGTTGCTGTCGCCATAGTCCTTACAGCCAGGTATTATAAGAGGGGATATGTTACCGCTATTATTCTAAGCGTTCTTTCCATAGCAAATGTTTTTCTGTCAATGCTTATTCCCGATGTTCCTTTTTCGTTGATGGGTGTAGTTATCCCGATAGGAACAATTATCTCCATTACATTCCTTTTTGTTATTATGAGAAAGCTCTATCATTCAATGAGAGAGGCAAAGGAACAGCGCGAGGAACTTATCAAGCTTGCCGAGGAAGCCGAGGAAGCCTACGAGGAAGTCAGAAAAATCAACGAACAGCTTATCGAGTCGTCAAGAGTAATTAAAGAAAACGAAGAACGACTCAACCACATGGCATTGTTCGATGAACTCACCGAGCTTCCAAACAGAAGAATGATAATCAACAGACTTGACTTTCATATAAGCTTTTCAGCAAAGATGAACAAGAAATTCACCGTTGTGTTCATCGACCTTGACAATTTCAAGAGAGTCAACGATATTTTAGGCCACGACCGTGGCGATATTGTAATAAAGAAAATTGCCCAGCGTGTAACATCCACACTCGATTCCGACGATATGTTCGGCAGACTCAGCGGAGACGAATTTGCAATTCTCATTCAGCGTGACATCGAAAAGGCTGAAATACTTGATTATATCGAAGAAATCCGCAAAGCTATTTCCGCCCCGATTCAGATAGAGGATGAAGAGGTATCGGTTAACGCAAGCTTCGGCGCTTCCGCTTATCCGAAAGACGGAAGCGATTCAACAGAACTGCTTAAATGCGCCGATATGGCGCTTTACAAAGCGAAGTCCGAGGGAAGAAACAGAGTTGAATTTTTCAGCCACGAGATGAAAGAAGAAATTCAGAGCAAGGTCGACTTTGAGGCGAGCCTTGTCGCAGGTATTAACAAAGAAGAATTTCACCTTATGTTCCAGCCCCAGCACGCTCCCGACGGCAAAAAGCTCCGCGGCTTTGAGGCTCTCGTCCGCTGGCGTTCAGAGGAACTCGGTCTTGTCAGCCCCGTACAGTTTATTCCTATGGCTGAGGAAACAGGTCTTATCATTGAGCTCGGCACATGGATTTTCCGTGAGGCTTGTCGGAAGCTCCGCACGGCTATGGATACATACGGTCTTGATGATATAGTTCTTTCCGTCAATATTTCTACAATTCAGCTTATGCAACCCGATTTTTACGATATTATTGAAAGCGTTATGAAAGAAACGGGTGTTTACGGCAGAAATCTTGAAATAGAGATTACTGAGTCTGTTTTCATAAAGTCCGTCGACAGCGCCGTTGAAGTTCTCAATAAGATAAAGGAACTTGGAATATCCATAGCGCTTGACGATTTCGGAACAGGCTATTCGTCGCTTCATTATCTCCGCTCTCTCCCGATCGATACCTTGAAGATTGATAAGTCCTTTGTTGACGGCATCAACCGTGCCGAGTCCGAAAAGGAAATTGTCGGCTCGATAATTTCTCTTGCGCATAATATGAATCTGTTCGTTGTGGCAGAGGGAGTAGAAGTTGAAGAACAGCTTAATTTCCTGCGCGATTGCGGTTGTGACTGCGTTCAGGGTTATCTTCTCGGTAAACCGCTTGACGAGGACGATTTCAACGCAACGCTCAAAGAGGCTGCGGAGTATCGTGCAACGGCGGAGTCTCCCGACTATAAATAGCTTGTGAAAAATGCACAGTTTGACAAATCAAAATCACAAATGATTTATATTTGTCGGTGTTGACACAATCTGCGCCGTATGATATAATGTCAATAGTAAATCACTGCACTTCAGTTTGATAGTAACTCTGTCGGATTGAAGTGCTTTCATTTTAAGGGGGATCATCAGATGCAGATATCCGAAAAGAATTCTTGCGTGACCGAATATTTCGGCTGTAATGTTTTCAACGAAACCATTATGAGAGAAAGACTTCCAAAGAATGTCTATAAGGCACTGAAAAACACAAGGGAACTTGGCGTCGCTCTTGACACCGATGTTGCCGAAGTCATCGCAAACGCTATGAAGGATTGGGCGGTTGAAAAGGGCGCTACCCACTATACCCATTGGTTTCACCCTATGACAGGTATAACCGCCGAGAAGCACGATTCGTTCATAGCTCCCACAACGGACGGCAGAGTGATTATGGAATTTTCGGGCAAGGAGCTTATAAAGGGCGAGCCCGACGCATCGTCTTTTCCGTCAGGCGGTCTGCGCGCAACCTTTGAAGCAAGGGGATATACCGCGTGGGACCCTACCTCGAATGTTTTTGTAAGGGACACAACTCTTTATATTCCCACCGCTTTCTGCTCATACAGCGGCGAGGTGCTTGACAAAAAAACTCCTCTTCTTCGCTCTATGGAGGTAATAAGTGAACAGGCCTTAAGAATACTCCGCCTTTTCGGAAACACCACGGCAACAAGAGTAAGTACAACCGTAGGTGCCGAGCAGGAATATTTTCTTGTGGACAAAGCCGCTTATGATAAGAGAAAAGATCTTATCTTTGCCGGCAGAACCCTTTTCGGAGCAAAAGCGCCCAAAGGACAGGAAATGGACGACCACTATTTCGGCTCGTTAAAGGACAGAGTATCGGAGTATATGAAAGAGCTTGACTGCGAGCTCTGGAAACTCGGAGTACTCTCGAAAACAAAGCATAACGAGGCGGCTCCCGCTCAGCACGAGCTTGCCCCTATATTTACAACGGCAAATATCGCCGCAGACCAGAATCAGCTTACTATGGATGTTATGAAGAAGGTTGCCCGTAAGCACGGTCTTGTATGTCTTCTTCACGAAAAGCCCTTTGCTGGAGTAAACGGAAGCGGAAAGCATAATAACTGGGCACTTGTCACAAACGACGGTCAGAACCTTCTTGAACCGGGAAACTCTCCGAGCAGGAATTTTCAGTTCCTGACTTTTCTGTGCGCAATAATCAAAGGTGTTGACGAATATGCCGACCTTCTGCGTATCTCTGTAGCAAGCGCAGGAAATGACCATCGTCTCGGCGCGGCTGAGGCTCCGCCCGCAATAGTATCTATTTTTCTCGGCGACGAGCTTGAAAAAATTGTCGAGGCTCTTGAAAGTGGAAAGCTTATCAAATCCAATAAGAAAAAGGAATTTGTTATAGGAGTTGAGGCTCTCCCGAATTTCCCCAAAGATACCACCGACCGCAACAGAACTTCTCCCTTTGCATTCACGGGCAATAAGTTTGAGTTTCGTTCGCTCGGCTCTGCGGACTCTATTTCCTGCTCAAATGTTATGCTCAATACAATAGTGGCGGAAGAACTCTGCGAGTTTGCCGACCGTCTTGAAAAGGCTGACGACTTTACAACGGAACTCAGCAAGCTTCTTTCAGAAACTCTCAAAGAGCATAAAAGGGTTATTTTTAACGGAAACAACTATTCTGAGGAATGGGTTAAGGAAGCCGAAAAGAGAGGCCTTAAGAATTATCCGACAACCGTTGACTGTCTGCCTCATTATACCGACGACAAGAACATAAAGATGTTTGAAAAGTTCAAGATTTTCACAAAGTCCGAGGTTCAGTCAAGATACGAAATACTCATTGAAAATTACAGCAAGCTTATTCATATCGAAGCTCTCACAATGACAGATATGGCAAGAAAGGAAATTCTGCCCGCGGGAATAGAATTTACAAAACAGCTTTGCGATACAGTATCTTCCAAAAAGGCGATAGGTCTTTCGGGCGGAGCGGAAACAAAGCTTGCAGAAAGACTTTCCGTTCTCACTGATGAACTTCTCCAAAAAACAGAGCTTCTCGAAGAAAAGCTCAATGAATTTGCAAAACTCAGCGACTCGTTGAAGCTTGCTGAATTTTGCCGTGATGAAATCATCCCTGCGATGAACTCTCTTCGCGCTTCGGCTGACGAGATGGAAACTATAGTACCTGAAAAATTGTGGCCGTTCCCGACCTATGCCGAGCTTCTTTTCGGAGTATAAAAAATCAACAGCGTTTGTAGTGATACAGGCGCTGTATTTTATTTGACTTTTTCATTATCGTGTGATATAATATATTTCGATTTTTTTAAAGAATGAGAAAAGGAGGACGGTTATGCGAAAAAATGCTTTTTTAAAGTCGTTGTGTTGCTTTTCGGCTGCTTTTGCAATGGTTTTGTCATCGGCGCAGTATGCTTTTGCCGATGAAAAATATGAGATAAATGTAACGGTAGACACAAATCTCGACAGAAAAGCTATAAGCAAATATATTTACGGCATAAATGATACCGCTTCTCTTTCAGGCTTAAAGACAACCGCCCTTAATCAGGCAGGCAATGACTTTATGACATATAACTGGGAGAATAATTTCTCAAACGCAGGCGAGAGCTATCTTGCCTCAAACCGCGATTATATTTCAGACAGATACAGCCGCCTCAGTTTTGACCCTGCCGTTGCGGCGGACGGACTTATGACCAGGGCAAAGCAGAACGGCATAGAATTTACAATTGCCGCATTGCCGATGATTGGATATGTTTCTGCGGACTCAAACGGTCCTTTGCTGAATTCCGAGGTTGCCCCGTCGGACAGATGGATAAAGACATATAATCACAAAGGCTCCGAATATTCTCTTGTTCCCGATAAAACCGACGACGCCGTATATATAGACGAATATCTCAATTATATCATCAACTATTACGGCAAAGCCGCATTCGGCGGAGTAAGCGCTTATTCTATGGGAGGGGACGCTTTTGTCTGGGCAAAGGAATATCCTCTTGCAGCAGGAAATTTTACCGTTGACGAGTATATCTCAAAGAATATCTCTCTTGCCGAAACCATAAAAAAATCCGACAGTAACGCTCTTGTCATAGGCGGCGGCTTCGGTTCGCTTGAAAGCTGTGTTTCGTTCCCCGAAAACTCAGGATGGAATAAATACAAAAACGAATACAGCTGGTTTATTGATTTTTATCTGGACCGTATCTGTCAGGAGTCGGGAACGAAAGGCTCAAGACTTATCGATGTCCTTGATGTAAAATATTTTCCCGATGAAAAAACTTCTTACGGAATGAGCATAATATCCGAAAATTCCAACGAAGCAAACAAACTCAGAATACAATCCGTCAGAGCTTTATGGGACGGTTCGTACACAAACGACGGAGAGTATAAGGAATTTTATCCCTTGCTGCCTACTCTTCAGGCTTCAATAAACGAGTATTATCCGGGAACAAAATTATCCCTTACCGAATATAATTTCGGTGGCGGCGGAAATATCTCGGGAGGAATAGCTCAGGTTGAAGCGCTCGGCTGCTTTGCAGAAGAGGGCGTGTTTCTTGCATGTCTTTCTCCGGAGAAAAATTCAGACTCGGTATATCAGTATTCCGCGATAAATCTCTTCACAAATTTTGACGGCAGGGGAGGAAACTTCGGAAATGTCAGCGTCAGAGCCGACAACAGCAACAATGAACTCTGCTCGTCCTTTGCCGCAATAGACAACGAGGGTACTCTCAATATAATTCTTGCCAATAAGAGCGATAGCCTTACAGAAACAATAAATGTAGAAATATCTTCCGAATACAAATATACATCTGCAAAGACTTTCGGCTTTTCCGATGGCAGACCTGAGATAGCAGAGGGTGAGTCGTTTTCGGTATTCGGCGATGAAATCACCGTTGAGCTTGAACCTTACAGCGTTATGCTTGTCTCGCTTTCTCCTATGCTTCCATTTTCAGAAAACACAGGCGATACAACCACGGTTACTTCTATCGCTACCGAAAAGCCCCTTCCGACAACGACTGTTTCGGAAATATTTGTTACAGACGGAAGCATTTCCACAACATCTGACAATAATGGCGAAGGTGACAGAAAGCCTTTGACTGCATTATCTCTGCTCAAAGCAGGAGCTATATTTTTTGCGGCTCTTACTGCGGCGGGAATGATATATCTCTTTGTCAATGAGCTTAAAAGTGAGAAAAAAGAATGATAACGATTTTTAAAGCCGTTTGGGAATATATCCCAGACGGCTTTGGCTTTGAAAATATATATTTTATTTTAGTAAAATATTTAAAAAAATACTTTACAAATTATCATTTTTGCATTATAATGTAATATGAGTATAAGTGTATATTGATATTTCCGAAAAAGGGGGCGACATTCTGAAAATTACAACAAAATTTGCGCTTGCAATGGCGCTTATTGCTTTGATTGCAATGGCGATTTTCAATATAGTTGCTTTTAAAGAATCTTCGGATGCCGTCGATTCCGCAGCAATGCAGGTTATATGCAGTTCAGCTTCGGCAAGAGCGGAGATGGTCGGCTCTTTTGTCAATGAATTACAGAACCACGGCAGAAATATAGCCATAAATAAAGATATTTCCTCTTACACTGCGATTATGTCAATGTCGCCTTATGACAGACCTTATCATCCCGATTACAGCCGACTTGACGATATCAAAGCTTATGTTCAGAATTCGGTCAATTCATATCAACAAAGCAATCCGAATGTCGAGCTTGCCGTTATTCTTGACGCTGAGGGCAATGTCATCGTAATGTCCGAGGGGTGCGATGAATATCTGTCAGTTATCTCCGATGATCCCGACAGAATTTCGCTTGCGTCAAACAGCGGGGGAGTATCTGATTTCATCAATATCAAGGTTGGCGGAACAACCACCGCGGCATTCCTTGTTTGCAGGAATATTACATACGATGAAAATAATGTCGGAACATTCGTTCAGCTTTGCACAACAACCCAGATACAGAAAAATCTCTTTGATACAAAGGTTATAGGTTCGTCAACAGGCGGAATAACCGACGCTTATCAAAACATTCTTTCGCTTTCAAGCGGAAAGGCAAGCGAGTATAAAAAAGATAACAACTTCTCTGTATATACGGATATTTTTTCCAGAGCAGATTTATCCGACAATGAAATATTTGAAAAAACAGATATAGACCGCACAACCGAATTTGTTCATATTACAGGCATCTGCGGAACAAACTGGAAGCTTGTTACAATAGTCGGCAGAAATGATATTGCCAAAGAACTCAACATCAACACGACCGCTTTCAAGATTGCGACGGTTGTATGCTTTGTTCTTGAAACTGCAATTATCGTGTTCTTTGTGATTTATTTTTCAAAGCCTATTCTCAATATTGTCAATGTTCTCACCAAAAAGAGCAGAGGAGACCAGAAGGCAAGATTTGATGTTGATTCCTATGATGAATACGGTCAGATAGGCAGAGCGTTCAACGCGATGTTTGACGATGTTTTTGAAAGCGAACAGCGTTACCGTACCATTGTTGAAATGACAAACAATATTGTGTTTGAGATTAACTTCTCAAAACAGACTGTCTATGTTTCAAATAATTTCAACAAAAAGTTCAGTTTCAGACCTAAATCGGACGATATTCAGGACAGCTTTTTCTATAAGCTGAGAATACATAAGGACGACCGTGAAAGATATTTTGCCGACCTTGACAGAATTTTGGGCACAGGCTCCAACTATCTTCAGGGCGAATACCGATTCCAGAATATCTACGGCGACTTTGCGTGGGTGCTCATCCGTGCCACAAAGTTCTTTGACCGTGACGATGTTCCCACCAAGCTTATCGGCGTCATAGTTGACATTGACCGTGAAAAGCGCGATGAAATGCGTCTTATCCAGAGAGCAAACTTTGACGCTCTGACTCAGGTTTATAACAGAGAAAGCTTTATCAAGGCACTTGCCAATGAGTTTGAGCTCTCGACCGTCCGCAAATATAACAGCTTTATTATGTTTATCGACCTTGACGATTTCAAGCACTTCAACGATGATTTTGGCCACGCCTGCGGCGACGAAGTACTCAAATTTACAGCCGACACCTTGAAAGAACTCACATTTGAGAGAGGCTTTGCAGGTCGTTTCGGAGGCGACGAATTTGTTGCTTGTATCAATGTTCCGAATGTTGCTCCCGCTGATGTTGCGGGCGACCTTATAAAGACAATGTCCAAGGGCTTCACATCCGAATCAACGGGCGAGCATCTTTCTATTAACTGTTCTATAGGTATTGCCCACTTCAACGAAAACGGCAAGAACTGCGAAGAATTGCTCAATGCGGCGGACGAAGCAATGTACGGCGTAAAGAAGCACGGCAAATCGAATTTCGGATTTGCCTCATCCGCAAAGAGCGGAGCGTCGGCTCCCGTTCCAAAGCCGATTGACAGCGACAACAGAAAATGATAAAAAAAGAGTACCATATCAGATATGGTACTCTTTTTGTTTATGTATAATACAAAATCTGCTGTGAAAGCTGTGGGTTATCATAAATATTTCCGATAATGTCAATAATATGATTTTCGATGGGGACAAAATCGGGCGTATAGAATTGATAAAGAGGAATAGTAGCCGTTCCCAGCGAAACCTTTTCAAAATCCGCATATTCAAAAAAGAAATTTCCGTTGTAATTTCTTACTATTCCCTCTGCAGAAAAGGTTATCTCGGCATTTTCGGGAATAGAGATCTGACGCTCTTTTTCAACCATAACGCTTTCTCCGTCAATTCCCATAACATTCTGAGGGGTATCGTTCACGACTCCGTTATACGCAACGACAGATATAATATCACCGTCAAAGATAGGCTTATCGGTATTTGTTTTAAATGGAGAAATTACTCCTATTGTTTCCTGTCTTAGATTTGAAACATCATAAAACCGCTGGTGCTCTTCGTTTTCGGGTGGAGCGGCAAGAAGATATTTATTTCCCGTGTTATCGGTATAAAGCTGACCTACTATCCAGTCTTCCGTGACAACAAAGCCTAAATTTCTTTTAAGCTTTGAACGGTATGTGATAACAGGGTAAACGAGCGAAAGCCTTTTCATAAAAATCCTCCAATAATAAAATCAATCTATCTCGGAAATTAATTTTGCGGGAACACCGCCTATGACCACATTATCCCCGAAATTCTTTGTGACAACCGCTCCCGAGGCGACAACAACGCCGTTTCCGAGCGTTACTCCGGGATTAATAACAGCCCTTGCGCCTATCCAGCAATCATCGCCTATTGTGATAGGCTTTGCAAGTTCAAGACCGTTATAGCGTTCACTTGCTCTTTTCGGATGAGTTGCCGTCGCAATAACAACTCCGGGGGCAAGAAAACAGTTTCTGCCGATTTTCACTTCCGCAACATCGAGTATAACGCATCCGAAGTTTGCATAAAAATTATCTCCGACATATATGTTACAGCCATAATCGCAATGAAAATCAGGCTCAATATAAATTCTTCCGCCGACATTTCCGAATAGCTCTTTTAATATCGCAGTTCTTTCGTCAAGCTCCGTAACAGAAGTTTTATTGAATTTTTCACATAAAAGCCTTGCTTTGAGCCTTAGCTCCGAAAGCTCTTCGTCTTCGGGCATATATAACTCTCCTGAGAGCATTTTTTCTCTTTCCGTCATTTTAATTCCTCCAAAAGACAAACAGCGTGGGCTGAAATGCCTTCTTTACTTCCTGTAAATCCAAGCTTTTCCTCGGTAGTGGCCTTTACGCTTACAGAACCTACATCACAATTCAAAGCCTTTGCAATATTGTCACGCATTTTTTCAATAAAAGGCGCAAGCTTTGGCTCCTGACATATTATCGTTGTGTCGATATTGCCGAGCTTATATCCCTTTTCGCTCATTATTCCGCAAACTTTTTTAAGAAGTTCAATGCTGTTCGCGTCTTTGTAATTTTCATCGTTATCAGGGAAATGCATGCCTATATCACCAAGCGCAAGAGCACCCAGAATACTGTCCATTACAGCGTGAACAAGAACATCCGCGTCCGAATGTCCGAGAAGCCCTTTCTCATACGGAATTTCCACTCCGCCCAAAATCAGTTTTCTGTTTTCAACTAGTTTGTGAACATCGTATCCGTGACCTATTCTCATTATTTTTCGTCACCGCCTAACATCGCTCTTGCGATAATAAGGTCGTCGGGAGTAGTTATCTTTATGTTGCGGTAATCGCTCTCTGTAACGGCGATTTTTCCGCATACCGCTTCGACGAGCTGGCAATCATCCGTAAAGTCAAGACCGTGAGCGATGGCAAAATTCACTCCGTCGACATATATCGTTTTCTTGAACACCTGCGGAGTCTGTATAAGATAAAGCTTTGAACGGTCGGGCGTATCGGTAACAAGTCCTCCGTCAACTACCTTGACAGTATCCTTGACGGGAACACCAAGCGTTGCTCCTCCGAATATCCTTGCGTCTGCAATAGCTTTTTCAATCAGTTCGGTGCTTACAAGAGGTCTTGCTCCATCGTGAACGGCAATCATCGTGCTTTCACACTCCGAAGCTTTAAGCCCGTTTATAACAGACTGCTGCCTTGTTTCTCCTCCTGCGACGATATTCTTGACTTTTGTTGCTCCGCAAGAAGCGACAATCATTTCATACTGAGGAATTTTCTTTTCCTTTGTTACAATTATTATCTCCGCAACAGACGGAGCGTTCTCGAATGCAAGAATAGTTCTTGCAATAACCGATTTTCCGCAAAGGTCGGCAAGGAGCTTATCCTCGCCTTTCATTCTTGAAGCGCTGCCCGCCGCAGCAATTATGACGGTTGTATCGTTTAAAGCCATAAAAGCACCCTTTCTCTGTTCTGTCAGAATAATTATACATTCTTTTTTCAGCTATTGCAATAATTTTTGGGTAAATCTGTATTTAAAGACAAAAAAATTCTTCCGCCAAAAACTTGATATTATCACAATAATATGGTATAATAAATCGTTAATATGCAGATGTTTGTATATGCTGGATAAATTTTACTTTTATGGGGGTGTTGCTTTGCGTATTCTCGGAATAGACCCCGGATATGCCATAATAGGATACGGCGTTCTTGAATATGATGGAAGAAGCTTTAAAACAATAGCTTTCGGAGCAATCACCACCGAGGCTCACACCCCTTTTTATGAAAGATTATCCGATATTTACCGCGATATGTGCACAATTCTCGATACATACCGCCCCGATACAATGGCTATTGAAAAGCTTTATTTCAACACCAACCAGAAAACAGGTATCGATGTTGCTCAGGCAAGGGGAGTTACAATTCTTGCGGCGGCTCAGCGGGCAGTTCCCATTACGGAATATACTCCGTTGCAGGTCAAGCAGTCTGTTGTCGGATACGGCAGAGCCGAAAAAAAGCAGGTAATGGAAATGACAAGAAAAATCCTCTGTCTTGCGTCTGTTCCAAAGCCCGACGATACTGCCGACGCGCTTGCCATCGCAATATGTCACGGACACACAATGAACTCACAGCGTATATATCACAAAATAGGAGAATAGAATATTATGATTTACAGCATAAAGGGCGAGCTTGTCCACACAGAACAGAACCTTGCGGTTATTGAAGCTTCGGGAGTGGGATATGCCTGCCGTACGACCTTTTCAACACTTTCACAGATAGGAGCAATAGGAGATACGGTAAAACTTTTTACTTATCTTCATGTCAGAGAAGACGCTGTCGAGCTTTTCGGCTTTTATTCACAGAACGAGCTTGCCTGCTTTAAAATGCTCCTTTCCGTTTCGGGAGCGGGACCTCGTACTGCGCTTGCAATTCTTTCGGATACCACACCTGAAAAATTCGCTCTTTCCGTTGCAACGGGCGACGCAAAGGCGTTCACAAAAACAAAGGGAGTAGGTCCAAAGCTTGCTCAGAGAATTATTCTTGAACTTAAAGATAAAATCGCCAAGGAACAGTTATCAGCAGAAAGTGCGTCCGTTGCCGAATTTACAACAGCAAATCAGGGCGGAGCAGTGAGCGAAGCAATTTCCGCACTTGTCGTTCTCGGATACTCTCAGACAGAAGCGGCGTCGGTTGTTTCAACGCTTGACCCGGCTCTTTCCGCTCCCGAACTTATTAGAAAATCATTACAGCTTATCGGAAGAAATAAGAAGTAAATTTAAGGAAGTGAAACAATGCTCGAAGCAGGAGAAATCAATTTTGAGGACAGAATGGTTACTCCCGAAGCCACAAGGGAAGATACCGACATAGATTTTTCATTGCGCCCCAAAACTCTTGACGAATACATAGGTCAGGATAAGGTAAAAGAAAATCTGAAGATTTTTATAGAAGCCGCAAAGCAAAGAGGAGAACCCCTCGACCATGTTCTTCTTTACGGCCCTCCCGGACTCGGAAAGACAACTCTCTCGGCAATTATCGCTCACGAGATGGGTGTTAATATCAGAATAACCTCAGGACCTGCAATAGAAAAGCCGGGCGACCTTGCGGCGCTTCTTACAAACCTTTCCGAGAATGATGTTCTTTTCATTGACGAAATTCACCGTCTGTCAAGAGCTATTGAAGAAATACTCTATCCCGCGCTTGAAGACTGCGCCCTTGATATCATTATCGGTAAAGGGCCTTCTGCTCAGTCGATAAGAATTGACTTGCCTAAATTTACTCTTGTCGGAGCAACAACAAGAGCAGGTCAGCTTACTTCACCTCTCCGCGACCGCTTCGGAATGGTAATGCGCCTTGAAATGTATACCCACGAACAGCTTTGTGAAATAGTTATGCGCAGTAGTGGGGTTCTCGGTATTTCCTGCGAAAAGGACGGCGCTATGGAAATAGCAAAGCGTTCAAGAGGAACACCCCGTATTGCAAACCGACTTTTAAAAAGAGTCCGCGACTTTGCCGAGGTTATGGGCAACGGGATTATCACAAAGGATATAGCTTCTGTCGCTCTTGACAGACTTGAAATAGACTCATTGGGGCTTGACACTCTCGATAAGCGTATGCTTGAAATGATTATCAAAGGCTATAACGGCGGACCTGTCGGACTTGAAACCCTTGCCTCCGCAATAGGCGAAGAGTCAGTCACTCTTGAAGATGTCTGCGAGCCTTATCTTATGCAGCTTGGCTTTATTTCAAGAACTCCGCGCGGAAGATGCGCCACTGCTCTTGCATATGAACACCTTGGATATAAAAAGGAAGGTTCAGGCTCGTCCGACGACGGACAGCAAAGTCTTTTGTAAACTGAAAGGAGAAAAATCAATGGCAAGATTATTCGGAACAGACGGCGCAAGGGGAGTGGCGATAACTGAACTCACCTGCGAGACCGCAATGCAGATAGGCAGAGCGGCGGCGCTTGTTCTTACAAAGCATACAGCCCATAAAGCAAAAATTTTTATCGGAAAAGACACAAGAATTTCATCGGATATTCTTGAATCGGCTCTTTGCGCCGGTATCTGCTCTGTCGGAGCGGACGCTGTTATTCTGGGAGTTGTCCCCACGCCTGCGGTTGCAATGCTTGTTAAAAAATATAATGCCGACGCTGGAGTGATGATTTCCGCATCGCATAACAGCGTTGAATTTAACGGCATAAAGCTTTTTGCTCACGACGGCTATAAGCTCTCCGATGAAATCGAGGAAGAAATCGAGGCTCTTATTCTCGATACTCCCGAAGTGCTTACGGAAAATCTTAAAAACGGAACAGAAGTCGGCAGAATAACGAGAAAAGAAACCGCCGCCGATGAATATATCGACTATATCAAATCGGCAGTTCCGACAGACCTTTCAGGAATAAAGCTTGCTGTTGACTGTGCCGAGGGAAGTTCTTCCGTTACTGCGAAAAAGCTTTTCTCACAGATGGGAGCAGATGTTCTCTGTATCGGTTCTTCGCCCGACGGCACAAATATCAACGATAAATGCGGTTCTACTCATATGGAAAATCTCTGCGCTTTTGTCAAAGAAAACAAGTGCGACTTGGGCGTTGCCTTTGACGGCGACGCAGACAGATGCCTTGCCGTAGATGAAAACGGAGAGATAGTTGACGGTGATAAGCTGATAGCAATTTTTGCAAAGGCTATGAACAGCGACGGAACGCTTAAAAACAGTACAGCAGTAGTTACCGTTATGACAAATATCGGTTTTAAGAAATTTGCAAAAGAGAATGATATTTCTGTTGAAAGTACAAAAGTCGGCGACAGATATGTTCTTGAAAGAATGAAAGAAGGTAACTTCAACTTAGGCGGAGAGCAGTCTGGACATATCATTTTCCTTGACAACGCAACAACAGGCGACGGAGAACTTTCTGCGGCAAAGCTTCTTTCGTTTTATAAACAATCGGGCAAAAAAATGTCCGAGCTTGCTTCTGTTATGGAGCGTTATCCGCAGGTGCTTGTCAATGTAAAGATAAAAGCAGAATGGAAAAATAAACTCGGTGAAATAAAAGAAATTACAGAGTGTATCGTAAAGAACGAGAAAAAACTCGGCGACGACGGCAGAATACTCGTCCGTGAAAGCGGAACAGAGCCTTTGATAAGAGTTATGGTCGAGGGCAGAGAACAGAATGAGATTAACGCTATTGCCGAGGAAATAGCAGATACAGTCAAGAAAATTATGGTTTAGGGAGCGTAAAATGAGAACAACGCAGGATTGGAAAGATTATCGCCTTCTTGATACCTCTTCGGGCGAAAAGCTTGAAATGTGGGGAGACATTATCCTTGCAAGACCTGACCCACAGGTTATCTGGAAGACCGAAAAAGACCCGAAGCTTTGGGGAAATGTCCACGCAAGATATAACCGTTCCTCAAAGGGAGGCGGCTGTTGGGACTTTAAAAAGAAATTTCCTGCCGAATGGCAGATAAGCTATAAAGACCTCACCTTTAACATAAAACCCACAGGCTTCAAGCATACGGGGCTTTTTCCCGAGCAGGCTGTAAACTGGGACTTTATGCGAGAAAAAATAAAAAATGCAGGAAGAGAAATAAGCGTTCTCAATCTTTTTGCTTATACAGGCGGAGCAACGCTTGCCTGCGCCTCGGCAGGAGCGTCGGTATGTCATGTTGACGCTTCAAAGGGGATGGTCCAGTGGGCAAGAGAGAATGCCGCTTCATCGGGACTGTCCGAAAAGCCGATACGCTGGATAGTAGACGACTGCGAAAAGTTTGTTAATCGTGAAATAAAAAGAGGAAGAAAATACGACGCTGTTATTATGGACCCTCCCTCCTACGGCAGAGGTCCCGGCGGAGAAGTCTGGAAGCTTGAAGACTGCATATATGACCTTGTCAATCTTTGTGCGGGAGTTCTTTCCGACAAACCGCTCTTTTTCCTTCTTAATAGCTATACAACGGGACTTTCACCGTCCGTTATGTCATATATTCTCGGTGAAACCGTCGGTAAGCGTTTTGACGGAAAAATCTCGGCAGACGAAATAGGTCTTATCTGCGAAAAAAGCGAAATGTGTCTTCCCTGCGGAAGTACAGCGATGTGGGAAGAAAACAGATAAATACAAATTAATCGGAAGTGTAAAATGGATAATATAATCGAAGCAAAAAATGTATGGTTCCACTATCAGAGTGAAAGCTTTGAAGAGGATGCACCTATAAAAGAGGTTTTAAAGGGCGTTTCGCTTGATATAAAAAGAGGAGAATTTGTTGCCGTTCTCGGACATAATGGTTCGGGAAAGTCAACTATCGCCAAGCATTTCAACGCTATATTAACAGCGAACAAGGGCGAAATATTCGTTGACGGAATAAATGCCGCCGATGATGAAAGGCTCTTTGATATAAGACAGCGCGTCGGAATGGTTTTTCAGAACCCCGATAATCAGATAGTCGCAACGATAGTTGAAGAAGATGTTGCCTTTGCTCTTGAAAATCTCGGAGTAGAACCT